>JANORH010000150.1:0-7472 GCA_031415215.1 Alphaproteobacteria bacterium
CGGACCCTAGCTGGTTCGAACGGGCGTTTGAAGCACCCATCACCATCATGTCGGTGCGGGATTTGGAGCCGCGCCCGCCATCGCCTATATTCCCCGGCCTTCCAGCCAAGGACCTTCCATTGGGCGTCACCCTCGATCTCAGCCGCGCGACGGCACGGCCGCTTGCACTCGTGAAACACAATCTCTGCGGTTTGACGCGGGCTGAGCTGGCGACGGCGCTGGTCGCCGCCGACGTTGTGCCGCTGGCCAAGGCGAAGATGCGCGCAACTCAGCTCTGGCGGTGGATCCACCACTACGGCGTCACCGACTTCGAGCGGATGACCGACGTGGCCAAGGAAACCCGCGCCGCCCTGGCCGAGGCCTTCAGCCTCACCCGCCCCGAGATCGTCGAGCGTCAGGTCTCCAAAGATGGCACGCGCAAATACCTGATCCGCCTGGGGCCGGGCATCGAGGTCGAGACCGTCTATATCCCGGACGTGGGTCGCGCCGGGGCGCTGTGTGTCTCCAGCCAGGTTGGCTGCACGCTGAACTGCACCTTCTGCCACACCGGCACCCAGGCGCTGGTGCGCAACCTGACCGCAGCAGAAATCGTAGCCCAGGTCCAGATCGCCCGCGACGATCTCGAGGAATGGCCCAGCCCCAGGGAAGACCGCCGCCTGACCAACGTCGTCTTCATGGGCATGGGCGAGCCGCTCTACAATCTGGATAACGTCGCGGCCTCCATCGACATCATCTCCGATAACGAGGGCATCGCGATCTCGCGCCGCCGGATCACGGTATCGACCTCGGGCGTCGTGCCACAACTCCACGACCTGGGCGAAAACTCGCAGGCGATGCTGGCGATCTCGCTGCACGCCACCAACGACGCGCTGCGTGACGTGCTGGTGCCGCTGAACAAGAAGTACCCGTTGGCCGAGCTGATGGCCGGCATCCGCGCCTATCCTGGCCTGTCCAACGCCAGGCGGGTGACATTCGAGTACGTCATGCTGAAGGGCGTCAACGACACCCCCGCCGAAGCCAAGGCCCTGGTGCAGTTGCTCAAAGGCATTCCGGCCAAGATCAATCTGATCCCGTTCAATCCTTGGCCGGGGACGGACTACGAGTGCTCGTCCTGGTCGACGATCGAGGCCTTTGCCGCGATCCTGAACAAGGGTGGCTATGCCTCACCGATCCGCACACCAAGGGGCCGCGATATCCTGGCCGCTTGCGGTCAACTTCGTAGCGAGAGCGAGAAACTGCGGGCCAGCGCGCGGCGCAAACTTGCAGTGCCGCAGATCGACGGCTGAGCCTCAGCCCGGACCGTGCTAACGTTCTACCCGCGAGACCAGGGGACCGACCATGTTGACACCTTCACCTGAAATCCAGGCGTTCGCCGCCGGCTTCCCGGTGTTCCTGGCTCATGCCGGCGTCACCGTCGCAATCCTGTTCGCCGCTGTAGCACTCTATATCCTGCTGACGCCGCACAAGGAAATCACCCTCATCCGCGAAGGCAACACTGCGGCGGCGATCTCGCTGGCCGGGGTGCTGGTGGGTCTGGCGATCCCACTGGCGGCCTCACTCAAGGCCTCGACCAATGTCATCGAGATCGGCCTCTGGGGGGCGGTGACGGTGGTGGTTCAGTTGCTGGTCTTCCGGCTCGTCGACCTGGTGCTGCGCGGCCTGCCCAAACGGATCCAGGAAGGCGAAATCTCCGCAGCGGCCTTGCTGGTGGGCGCCAAGCTGGCGACCGCGCTCGTGATCGCGGCCGCGCGCAGCTGAGATGAAGTTCCCGCGACTGCCGGATTGGGTGGTCTATATTGCCATCGTGGTGGCCCTGCTGTTCGCAGCCCTGGGGCGCGATGAGCGCACGGACGCGCCGCCGCCGCCGCCGCGCAGCAGCGATCCCCTGGGCGAGGCCCTTGGTCCCGCCTCACCATTCGACCCGGCTGTGGTTGTGGATGTTCCGGCCAAGATCGGGCCGGCGGCCGGGACTGCCTTCTCCATTGCCCGGTCCGGCGTCTGGCTGACCGCGCGCCATGTGGTCGACGGCTGCAAACGCGTGGCCATCGTGGTGGGTCCCGGGACCGGGGTGGCGGTTACCGTCCGCGTCGACCCCAAGGGCGAGGCGGCGGTGTTGTATTCGGAAGGCGGCGCGGCACCTTTGCCATTAGCCTTGAGCGAGCCGCTGCGTCGCGGCCAGCGGGCTTTTCACCCAGGGTTCCCGCAGGGCGAGCCGGGTGAGGCAAGCTCTCGCCTGCTGGGCCGCGAAAATCTGGTGGTGCGCGGCAATGGCGCGCGCACGGAACCGGTGCTGGTCTGGGCTGAAACGGGCCGCACCGAAGGTCTGGAGGGAACGCTGGGCGGGCTCTCTGGTGCCCCGGCGCTCGACGCTCAAGGCCGGGTGCTGGGCGTGACTATCGCTGAAAGCCCGCGCCGGGGGCGTATCTACACTACAGCGCCCGAAGTCGTCCGGGCAGCCTTGAGCAACAGTGGCCGGCGGGCCGATTCCGGCGCGGCCAGCGAGCCGATCACGACCCAGAACTATTTCTACGTCGCCGACGACTTGCGCCGGGAACTCCAGGTCGCCCAGGTGGTCTGCCTCGACGGGACCTGAGGCAGCTATTCGGCCTTCGGCGGTTGGCGGGCGGCCACCATGAAAGCCAGGACCACGCCAGCCACGCCCAGCGCAGCCGAGTAGAGAAAGAACACCAGATAGCCCGCACCCAGCGCCGCTGGCGTAACCTGTGATTTCTCCATGGCACCGGCATAGGCTTGTGGCGACAGACCGGAGAACATGGCCTTCAGAACCGCCATGGGCCCGCCCTGGTCCGCCGCCGCCGCCGAGCCCTCGACGATGCGACCCGACTGGGAGGCGATCAATTTGCCGGGCAAGGCATAGAGCGATGAGAACAGGGCGTATTGGGTCGCCGTGAACCCGGCGGACGTCAGGCTCGACATATAGGCGATCAGGCAGGTCCCGGAGATCCCTCCGGCCACATTGTCGATCCCGATAGCTACGAACAAGGCCCACAGTTCCGGTCCCTGCAAGGCCAGCCACGCGAACCCAAGATTGCTGAGCGGCCCCGCAAACGCCCCGATCACCAACGCCCGCATCAGGCCCAGGCGCGCTACCGAATAGCCGCCAAGCCCAACGCCGATCACCGTCATCACCACGCCGAAAACCTTCCGAGCCTCGGCGATTTCGATCTTGCTGAAGCCGAGGTCGGCGTAAAACGGGTTCATGATGTTAAGCACGAAGTCGGACAGCCGATAGAGGCAGATCAGCGCCAGGATCAGCGCGGCTGTCCTGCGGTAACGCTGCAGGAAATCCCGCAGCGGATCGCCCAGGGCCGCGAACAGGTAGACGCCGGGCCGGGTGCGCAGGCCCGGAATCGGGCAGACGGCCAGCACGATTACACCCAGGCCGGCAACGACTGCCAGCAGTTGAAAATAGACCCCTTCAGGCTTCATGGCCCAGGCATCGGTGATTGCGACGCCCGCATCCGCCAAGCCCAAAGCCCTCAGCCCCGCCGCCAGCAGCGAGGCATCCGCCGCCAACCCACACCCCAGAACCAGCCCGCCAAACGCAAACACCGCCAGCCGCCCGATCCACTCGGGCAGCTCCAGCATTGGCCGGTGCGGCACGCCTTCCGCATGGATCGGCCGCACAGTGTGAGCCTCTTCCCTCGGGGCAAACAGCACACCAGCGACGCCCAGCAGCATCAGGCCCGCCATCACCGCATAGGAAATGTTCCAGCTGTAGGCCTCGGCCAGCAGCAGCGGAGCCGCCCCGGCCACCACCATCGCCACCCGGTAGCCCCACTGATAGGCTGCCGCCATCGCGCCCTGCTTCTCGACCTCGGCGGCCTCGATCCGCCAGGCGTCGATGACGATGTCCTGGGTGGCCGATACGAAGGCCACGAAGGCGGCAAACGCGGCCATCACGGCCAGGTTGCGAGCCGGGTCGGTCCCGGAGATCAGCCAGAGACCGATCATCAACAATACCTGAAGCACGATCATCCAGCTGCGCCGATGACCCAGTAGTATCGTCAGCACCGGCACCCTGGTGCGGTCAATCAGCGGCGCCCAGAGGAACTTCAACGAATAGGACAGGGTCGCCAGCGCGAAGATCGAGATCACCTTCAGCGATAGACCCGCCTCGCGCAGCCACAGCGACAGGGTGTCGAAAATCAGCAGATTGGGCAGGCCGGACGCGAACCCCAGCGCCAGCATGACCAGGGCGCGCCGCTCCACAAAGACCGCCAGCGCGGCCAGCGCGCCTCGCTTGGGTTCGGCGGCGTCGGCGCTCATGGCGGCTCCTGGCTCAGGCGCGCCTGAATGGTGGCCTTGTCGCTGAATTTGCCGCGTGTTGCCGGATCGGTAAAGGCTGCGACAGCTCAGTGGCCATCAGCGCCCGGATGTGCGCGCCGACTTGCCAACACCGGGCAGTCTGAAGGGATGGGTCCTGGGTTTGGCCCATCGCGTCAGGGCCGCTCGCAGGGTGTCAGGGGACACCGGCTTGACCATGAAGTCGTCCATCCCGGCGGCCAGGCACGCGTGCCGGTCATCCTCGAACGCATTGGCGGTCAAGGCGACGATGGGCGTGGAGATCCCGGCGACCCGCATCTGGCGCGCGGTCTCCTCGCCGGAAAGACCGGGCATGCGCATGTCCATCAGGATCAGATCGAAGACGCCGATGGCGGCGGCGGCCATCGCCTCTTCCCCACTGATAGCGTGTTCCACATCACAGCCTTCGCGGGTCAACAAGGCCCGGGCCAGCAAGGCATTGATGGGGTTGTCCTCGACCAGCAGGATCCGGGCCCCGGGCGCAGCGGCAGCGGCGATGCGGTCATCGTCACGGGGCGCCGTTGTCGAGGTCGCTTCACCCGCAGCGATCAGCACCCGCTCGGCCAACGACGCGCGTCGCAGGGGTTTGATCAGATACCCGGCGAACCCGGCGCGGCGATAGCGGGCGATCTGGGCACGCTCGTCCGGCGCCAGCAGAATTATCACAGGCCGCTGAAGCGGAGCCCGAAGCACGCTGCCACCGGCTGCCAGGGTGGCGTCCACCAGGATGACGTCGCCGGGCCGCGTACGCGTGATGGCTTCCGGCAGGTCGGCGGTTATCAACGCCTTGCCCCCGCAGGCCTCGATCTGGCGTCTCGCCGCCTCTCGAACGATGGGGCTGGGGGATGCAACGCCGATGCAGCGTCCGGCCAGCGGTTGTCCGGGACCGGTCGCCGACAGCGTGGACAGCGCGGCCTCAAACCAGAATTTCGCACCGCCGATTTCCGCCTCGCCGACGCTGACGTCGCCGCCCATGGCCCGCGCCAGCCGGCGTGCGATGGCCAGGCCCAGACCCGTCCCCCCGAGGTCAGCGTGCGTCTGATCAGCTTGGGCGAAGGCCTCAAAAATCTGGTCGCGGTCCGACGGTGAAACACCCGGACCGGTGTCTTCAACAACAAAGCGGATGATGCCGGGCGAGGGCGCGTGGACGGTAATCAGGGCGCCGCCGCGCTCGGTGAACTTCAGCGCGTTGCCGGCAAAGTTCAGCAGAATCTGTCGCAGGCGGCCTTCATCGGCGTGGATCAAGGTCAAGTCGGATGGCACCGCCCAGGCAATTTCCAGACCCTTCTCCCGCGCCCGGGGCGACAACAGTTCCGCAACCCCACGCAACAGGCCTTCGACGTCGGTGCGATCTGCGTGCAGTTCGACACGGCCCGCGCCCAGCTTGGCGAAATCCAGCACGTCGTTCACCAGGGTCAGGAGATGCTGACCGCTGTCATGCAGGGCGGCGACATAGGTCTTCTGTTCCGCCGTCAACCGGGTGGACTCCAGCAGTCGCGCCATACCCAGCACGCCGTTGAGCGGCGTCCTGAATTCATGGCTGAGCGACGCCAGCTGCTCGGCGCTGATCTGGGCGCGCGTCGGGCGGCGTTGGGAAAGCGGTCGTATCGAGGATCGTTTCATTGCGCGGCAAAGCTAGACCGCAATCGCTTAACGGACGGTCAAACGCCGTTCCGTCACTGCAACAAATCAACATCTTCGCCTGAAAACGGTGTGTGAAAGTAGACGTAGAGGCAAAGGCGCTGTTTACTGCACCCACCGACGCACACGCGCCGCGAGGACCAGATGAATTCTGTCGAGCTTCTGACCCAGCGCGAACGGGAATGCCTGAGCCTCGTGGATCGGCATTTCAGCTCCAAGCAAATCGCGCGCGAGCTGGGCATGTCGAAAAATTCTGTCGACACCTATTGTGACCGCGCTCGCAAGAAACTGGGCGTTACGGATCGTTACACAGCGGCCCGATTGCTACGTGACGCTGGCATCGATCCTGTCCTGATTGCATCAGGACAGGACACAGTCAGGACAGACACTCCCGCGCAAAGCTGGCTCGATGGGTTGGCAGCAACGGGAGTCTCCGATGGGTCAGCAACCGAAGTTCGAGAACAGGGCGGTTATCGGCCGGGCGCTTCGCCTGAGGCGGGAAATCGACGACTTCGAAACCAGGTGGCCGGCGCTGGCCAAGCGGGAAGAGATGCTGCCCAGCTTCTCCTGGGCGCAGCTGGAACGGCAGCTGGTCGATCTGTCAGCGACCCCCGCGCAGGCGGACATGGCGCGGCACCTGGTGTCGGCAACGCGCAAACTGGCACCCTTCAAGCCCGCCGAGATGGTGCTGCGGGAAATTCTCTGCCTGACCTGGGTCTTGCTGGACGAGAACTTCAAGGGCGAACAAGAGGTTGGCGTCACCGAAACGATCTGAGCCCGGCGGCACGCCTGGGAACCATCGTCGGAATTGCGGTTGTAACGGCAATCGCGTTCGGCGGGATGCTCGCGGGTCTGCACGCCTTAGGCGATTTAGCACAAAATTTACCACAAGTCTGAACGGCCCGGTAACGGGTAGGCGCTGACACTCCACCTGCGATTTTACCCCGTCGCAATTGGAGAGACTTGATGCTCAAAGAACGTCGCATGGTCGCCGAGCAAGTCGCCGGAGCCCTTTTTGAAGCCGAAGCCGCGATCGATATCGCGCTCAGCAAAGCTGCACATCTTGCTGGCGTGATGCCGGCCCTGCGTCAAAAGGCCGGGGCTTCGGCCCTGATCGGTCAGGACGCGCTGGAACGGGCCAGCCAGGCCATCACAGCCCTGGCGGAAGCCCGCCGCGCCATCGTCGAGACCCACAAGGAACTCAGCATCGTCCAGGGCCAGATCGGCCTGGGTGCGATCACGATGAACGGCGATGGCGGGGCGAAACCTCCGCCGCAGGCGGTCGAGACCAATCGCATCAGCATGCGCGCGCTGCGCATCGCGTCCTAAGTCTTTAGGCCGTTCCAACACACGGCCCAGTCTGTCAAGGTGCGGCCCTCGGCATCAACCGGGGGCCGTTGCCTTGCCTACCTATCAACTTCCCGTCTGGATCTGGCCGACAGCGCTCATGCTGGTCTGTGGCCTCGCGCTGTGGCGCGGTCGCGACGACGAACGATTGGCTGCCG
>JANORH010000151.1:0-2671 GCA_031415215.1 Alphaproteobacteria bacterium
CCTGCTGTTTGCATCGGAGCCGGGCGGGAGAAAACCCGCTGAAAACAACAAGGTGACGTGGCCGAGTGGCTGAAGGCAACGGTTTGCTAAATCGTCATACGTGAAAGCGTATCCAGGGTTCGAATCCCTGCGTCACCGCCACTTCCTGATCAAAGACAATTTCTGCCGAAGTGCCAGTCCCGTGAAGTGCCGCACGCGCTGGAAGACATCCGGCAGGGCGTAGCGTCTACTTTCTGAGACTCTCCAACAGCCATACGACGCTGGCACCACCAGCGACTGAACAGGCGTTCCGCGACGGTATCGGCCTATGGGCGCATGACGAACCAGGCGACAACGACGGCGGCTAAGGCCAGCGATGTGCTGATGATCAGGACCCAGCGCATGTGGCCGGTCTTTTGCGCACCTCTTGCGTCGGTGACCTCGATCGTCTCGCCATCGCCGCCGGGATTCAGTTTCGGATTGTTTTCCATTCGGCGTGAACGCACTTCGGGCCGGTTGGATGCATCGTGTCTGGATGTCACTCGAGGCCGGGCGATCCCGGGTTACCGGGCCAACCACATCAATTCAAGTACATCATTGACAGTGTCCGCCGCTTCGATCTGGCGCGGAAGTCTGGCAGATTTAGGGTTTGGGCTGGCGTAACCTATCCCTTCGACGTTACCCGTCCCCGCACCTGTTCGAACCCGGCCTTGATCGCGGCAAATCGCGCTTCGATAAGCGGCTCGAACTCATTGTCGGTGAAAATATAGGGCCAGTCGTTTTCGATTCCCTCGCGGACCAGTTCGCCGACGTAGAGTGGGTCGATGCCCTGGGCGACGCGGTCGCGGACCTGGGCCAGCCATTGAACGGCCTGTTCAGGGGGTTGGACGCGGGCGGTGTCGGTGAAGCGCTCGGGGCGGTTGCGGTCGGAGTCGACGATCTGGGTGCGTATGAAGCCAGGGCACAGCACCGAGACACCGATGTTGCGTGGCGCCAGTTCGTTCCGTAGTCCCTCGGACAGGGCCACGACGCCATACTTGGAGACGTTGTAGGCGTTACCCGATCCTGACAGCAGGCCGGCAATGGAGGCGGTGTTGACGATATGGCCGCCCTGGCCGTGGCGTTCAATCAGAGGGCCCACGATTTCGACGCCCCAGATCACGGCCATCAGGTTGACGCCGAGGGTCCAGTCCCAGCTGGCGTCGGTCCAGGCTCCGTAGCCCCCGCCACCGCCGACCCCGGCGTTGTTGACCAGGATATGCGCCTCGCCATAGGCCGCAAGGGTCGCGTCGGCGGCGGCGCGCAGGTCGTCCTTCAGCGAGACGTCGGCACGCACCGCAGCGACGTCGGCGTTGGTGGCGCGCAGACCGGCCACAGCCTGGTCCAGGGCATCCTGCTGGATGTCGCAGAGCATGACCTTGACGCCCACCTGGGCGAGGCCTGTGGCGATCCCGAGCCCGATTCCGGAGCCTGCGCCCGTGACCAGGGCGACCTTGCCGGCCAGATGTTTCATGTTGTCTCCCCGCGTCGAACCTGCGCGCTCGTAGCCTCAGCCCAGGGACAGTCTGGCGTCAAGGTAGGCTGGATCGGTTTACATCGCGCTCCGGCGCCCCACTATGGTCACGACCTCCATCACCCTCGACGGTGCGGGAGCCAGAAGACGTGCAGGGCGGAACAGACGATGACTGATGCAGCCATGACGACCCCGCCGCCGCCTTCGATGTGGACCAAACTGGCGTACGGGTTCGGGTCGGTGGCCTATGGCGTCAAGGACCACGGGTTCAACTATTTCCTGCTCATCTTCTACAGTCAGGTGCTGGGTGTAGACGCCCGGATGGTGGGCCTGGCGATCACCACTGCCCTGATGCTGGACGCGCTCATCGATCCGATGGTGGGCTACTGGTCCGATAATCTGCGGTCGAAGTGGGGCAGGCGGCATCCGTTCATGTATGCGGCAGCCATACCGGTGGCGGCGACCTATTTTCTACTCTGGAATCCCCCGATGGGTTGGTCGCACACGGCGTTGTTCTGGTATGTTCTGGGCCTGTCGGTGATGATTCGCGTCTTCATCACCTTCTACGAGATACCCAGCTCGGCGCTCGCGCCCGAACTGAGTGATGACTACGACCAGCGCAGTTCGCTGCTCAGCTTCCGCTCGTTCTTCGGCTGGACCGGCGGCAACACGATGTCGGTGTTGATGTTCATGGTGCTGTTTCCAGCCTTCGCGACCGCGACGATCGCCAATGGCCAGTTCAACCGCGATGCCTACTCGGTATATGGTCTCGTGGCGTCAGCTCTGATCTTCATTTCGGTGATGGTCTCGTCCCTGGGTACCCATTCCCGGATTGTCCACTTGAGGGCAGCGCCTCCAAAGCGCGCCATGTCCCTGGGACTGATTTTCAAGGAGATATTCCAGACTCTGGCCAACCGGTCGTTCGTCGCGCTTTTCCTGGCGGCTATGCTGGGAGCTATCGCAACGGGACTTTCGGCGGCTTTGGCGTTCTATTTCACCACATACTTCTGGGGGTTCACGCCGCAGCAGACCGGCTGGGTGACTGTCAGCATATTTGTCTCGGCGGTCATTGGTTCGGTGATGGCCCCGATCGTCACCCGCACGATCGGCAAAAAGCGCGGCGCGATGATCATCGGCCTGATCGCCTTTATCGGCTCGCCGACCCCGATCGTGCTGCGG
>JANORH010000152.1:0-3232 GCA_031415215.1 Alphaproteobacteria bacterium
GGGCTGATCTCGCCAAAGTGCAGGTGCGGCGACAGGCGTGAGACGGCCTCTGCGGCGGGGATGTTGCGGCCATCTGTGTAGCGCGCGAGGCCGTTTTTCAGAAACGTGGCGAGGCGGATGTGCGCGCCGGTTTCGCCCGGCGTCCAGAGGGCGAACCCGCCAGTCCAGTCAGGCTTGGTCGGCTGCAGGCCCCATGTTTCGAGGCGCTGGCTGTCTGGCCAGACAGGCGGTGCGGTGAGGGCGTCGGGTGCCGGGTGCAGTTTGGAGAGGTCCAGGCTGGTCTGGGCGGCGCGCCAGAAGGGCGAGAAGACCTTGAAGGGCTCGCCGCTCTTGTTGCGCACGGTCCAGGGTTCGGACAGCAGGGCGGCGTTGAAGCTGTGGGCGGCGACGCCGTCGGCTTTGAGTGCGGCTTTCAGGGCGGCATCGCGATCGGTGACGCCGGGGTCGTAGAGCCGATTCCAGAGAACCCTGGCGGCACCGGTTTCCCGGACCAGTTTGGTGAGCTCCACAGTGGCGACGCCCCGGCGCAGGATCAGACGCGACCCCAGTTTTTCAAGCGATGCCGCAAGTTGTGCCAGCGACTTGCCAAGCCACCAGAGCGAGGCGGCACCAGGTGCGCGCAGGTCTTCGGTCTCGTCCAGGATATAGAGCGGGATGACGGGTTGGCCGCTGTTGATGGCCTCGGCCAGCGCCGGATTGTCGCTTAGTCTGAGGTCGCGTCGGAACCAGACGATGACCGGGGGAGGCGTTTTGACCGCGTCGCGGGCTTGGGACATCGCTGTTAAGGAATCCGCTGAACTGGCAGGTTGGGGGTCGCCAACCGCGTCGGTTTAGCCGCGCTGGATCGTCAAGTCGACAGGTCCGGTCAGCCCCGGTCCGGCCCCGAAACCGTGCTGCTGAAAACGCCCAGCGCCGCCATGCGCTGGATGTCGCTGTGCTTCGAGAGGCCCCAGGGTCCGACCTTGAGGTCGAGGGGCTGGCGGTGGGGGTAGCGTGCGGCATAGTCGGAGCCGGGTCGCAACGCGCCGACGTCGTATGGCCTGAGCGTGTCCAGTGTCAGGGTCTTGAGCGGCGGACTGCGTGCGTCAAGCCAGCGGCCGTCCAGCCGGGTTGCGTCCGGTTTCAGCGAGTAGTCGTGGTGGGCGACCACCCGACCGTCAGCGGTCATCTGGACGTCGATCTCGATGCCGTCCACGGGGGCCGCCAGACACTGGCGCGCGCCCTCGAGGCTGTTGTCGGGCCAGACACCATAGCCGGTGGCGCCCGCCACAATGAGGGGCCTGGTTACGGGCTTGAGCGACACTCACTTTGCCATTTCAGCGTTCATTTTCTCCAGAGAGCCCATGACGTCAGCAATGCGGTCACGCTTACGGAACGGCGTCTGCAGGAAGCGGTCTACGGTAGCGTTGAAGAATTCGGGATCGTCGTAGGAAACCGCGTGGGTACTGTCGGGAAAGACCACAAGATTTGCGTTGGGCAAGGCCCTGTAGATAGCGACCATATGCTCAAGACGGACCATGTCGTGATCCGCCGCCATGATCAGGGTTGGCGCCGTGATCCCGGCCAGCAGCACCGGGTCAATATTGGGCTCCGTCAGCATTATGCCTCCGACTTTGGCGGCGCGCTTCTGTTCCGGTGTTGCCGGCTCAGCAACCTGTCCAGCGGGAAACATAGACTTCACGAGCGCTACCAGTTCGGGTTCCAGCGCGTCCGGACCGGGGTTCAGATTCGGTGCCATGGCGACCAGCTTCCTGACCTTGCCGGGATGGCGGATGCCCAGCAACAGCGCCTCGATTCCACCATCGCTCCAGCCGACCACATCAGCGGGCTCGGCCTTCACGTGGTCCAGCAGGGCAGCCAGGTCATCGACCATCTTTTCATAGGTGATCGGACCCTGGCTGGCACCGGATTTTCCCTGGTCGCGGCTGTCCATGGCGATCACCCGGTATCGGGTCTTGAAGTGATCGATCTGTCCGCTCATTGAGCCGATGCTCTGGCCGTTGCCGTGGATGATCAGCAGGGGCGGACCGGCGCCGTAGGTCTCGTAGTAGAGCGTCACCCCATCGTGGACGAAGGTCGCGCCAGCGGCCCTGTTGGCTCCATAGGGTGCCGGCTTGGCCGCCGCCGCTGCGCCGGGGATGGCCGTCGCAGCGACACCAATCAGCAGCGCGAGGAGCGATGCGACCATGGAATTTGTGGTGCGTCGTGACGTCATAGTTCCCAACCCTTGCGGTATTGCCGTGTCAGATACTGGTTGGCGTCGGCGACGTTGGTAACGCGGCCGGCGACGCCGTCATACTCCAGCGGCGCATCGGCTTTCAGGGCGACGATGCCCAGGATCATGGTTTCGTTCAGAGGGACGGCATACTCGAACGGGCAGGAGATCTTTTCCTCGCCGCGGATGGCGCGGATCCAGTTCTGTTCGTGGCCAGCCATGCCGTCCTTGATGCGGGGCAGGGACTGGGGGATTTTGGCGGCAGCCGCGTCGAGGCCCTCGCCGATCAGGGTGGGTTTCTGGCCGTAGGTCTCGTGCATCAGCATGCCTTTTGAGCCCACGAACAGGACGCCGCCGTCGGGATTCATCTTGAGGTCGGCGGGGAAATTGTGCGGGGTCTCCGGCAGGATGCCGCCGTCGTACCAGGTGAGGCGCAACGGCCCGCCCTTGGCCTTTCCGAACTCATAGTGGGTGACGCTGGCCAACGGGAAGCTGGTGACCTCGGGCGGGCGGCGCGTGCTCCAGAGGTTGGACGATCCGGCCCAGCGGGAATGCCGCGTCTCGACGCGGGTGGGCAGGCCCGGCTCCAGCGCCCAGACCGGAAAGTCCATCAGGTGCGCGCCCATGTCACCCAGGGCGCCGGAGCCAAAGGGCACCCAGCCGCGCCAGTTGAAGTGGGCGTAGTCGGGGTGATAGCCCCAGTCGACATTGGCCGGGCCCAGCCAGGTCTGCCAGTCGAGGCTCTCAGGGACCGGCACCGGGGCAGGTCTGGCGACGCCCTGGGGCCAGACAGGGCGGTTGGTCCAGACGTGAACCTCCGTCACCTTGCCGATCACCCCGCCCCGGATCAGCTCGATAACGCGGCGGCCGTCGTCACCGGAGTGGCCCTGGTTGCCCATCTGGGTGATCAGGCCGGGGTTTTGTTTTGCAAGGGCCAGCAGGCGACGGCCTTCCTCCACCGTATAGGTCAGTGGCTTTTGCACATAGACATGGATGCCGCGTTCCATCGCCATACGG
>JANORH010000153.1:0-4420 GCA_031415215.1 Alphaproteobacteria bacterium
ATTGGTTCAATGCGGCCACACCGGGCAGCACCTTGCCTTCCATCCATTCAAGAAACGCGCCGCCCGCCGTAGATACGAACGTGAAGTCCTGAGAGACGCCGGCTGCGTTCAGCGCAGCGACGGTATCACCGCCGCCGGCCACCGCCACCAGCTTTCCGGCCTTGGCCAGGTCTGCCGCGTGTCGGGCGGCGGCGACCGTGCCCTTGTCGAAAGGCGGGATCTCGAAGACCCCCAGGGGCCCATTCCAGATCAGGGTCTTCGAATTGTTCATCGCGCGGCACAGGCGCTCGACGGTCTCGGGGCCGGCGTCGAGGATGCGCTCGTCGTCGTCCACATGGCCGACGTCGCGGACACGGGCTGGTGCGCCGGGAGCCAGTTTCTCGGCCACGACGATGTCGATGGGCAGGAAGAGCTTGCAGTTGTTTTGCCCCGCTAGACGGATGATGTCGCGGGCGGTGTCGGCGAGCTCCTTCTCGCAGTAGGAGGCGCCGACGTCGTGGCCCTGGGCATAGAGAAAGGTGTTGGCCATGCCGCCACCGATGGCCAGCTTGTCCAGCTTGGTGACCAGATGGCCCAGCAACTCCAACTTGGTCGAAACCTTTGACCCGCCGACAATGCCCAGTACGGGCCGCTCGGGATGGCCAAGAGCTGCGTTGAGCGCCGTCAACTCCAGCCGCATCTGTTCGCCGGCATAGGCCGGCAGGCGTTTGGCGAGGGCTTCGGTGGAGGCGTGAGCCCGGTGGGCGGCAGAGAAAGCATCGTTGACGTAGAGATCGCCGTTGGCAGCCAGGGCGTCGGCGAATTCGCGGTCGTTGGCTTCCTCTCCCGCGTGGAAGCGCACGTTCTCAAGCAGCAACACGTCGCCGGGCTGCATGGCGTTCACAGCCTCGCAAGCGTGCTGGCCGACGCAGTTGTCGGCGAAGGCCACCGGAACGCCCAGCACCGTGGACAGCGGATCCACGATAGGCCTGAGGCTCATAGAGGGAACGACCTTGCCCTTGGGTCGGTCGAAGTGGGCCAGCAGGATCACCTTGGCCCCGCCCGCGCGGAGCCTGTCGACCGTGGGCTTGGCGGCGCGCAGACGGGTGTCGTCCGAGACCTTGCCGCCCTCCATGGGCACGTTGAAGTCGACCCGCACCAGAGCGCGTTTGCCGGCGAGATCTGCGTCGTCGAGGGTTCTGAAGGTCATGTTATCCGTACGCCTTTGCGAAAAGGACGGCTCCGTAGACGGTTAGGCTGGCGACTATTCCAAATGCCGCTAGACCACCCCATTGGACCCATGGGGAGAGCTCACGCCACCGGACGCCGAAATTCCAGAGCCAAACTGTCGGAATCGCGACCATCGCCGCTAGCCGCCAGATATCGTCCAAGCTCGGCTGCGTTGCGAATGTCGGTCCACCCTCCACAACAAAGGAAACCAGTATCCCGACGAGGCCAAGGGCTACGAATCCGCCAGAGATCGCCGCCGGTATTAGACTAAAAGCAAGCAATGCAATGGCGAAGAAATGCCTCGGCATCTAGATCAGTTTGGCAACAGCCAGCGCCGTATCGGCCATACGGGTCGAGAAGCCCCACTCGTTGTCGTACCAGCTGAGCACTCGGCCGAGACCGCCGTCGATGACCTGGGTCTGGGGCAGGGCCACGGTCGAGGAGGCCGGGGCATGGTTGAAGTCGATGGAGACCAGCGGGTCGTTGGTCACGGCCAGCACACCCTTTAGCGGACCGCTTGCGGCGGCGGCGCTCATGGCGTCGTTGATTTCCTGCGCGGTCACGGAGCGTCCGGGCACGAAGGTCAGGTCCACCACCGAGACATTAGGCGTGGGCACGCGGATCGAGGAACCGTCGAGCTTACCGGCCAGCGCCGGGATCACCAGACCCAGGGCCTTGGCGGCACCGGTAGACGTCGGGATCATCGACATGGCCGCCGCGCGGCCCCGGTACAGATCCTTGTGCATCGTATCCAGCGTCGGCTGGTCGCCGGTATAGGAATGGATGGTGGTCATATAGCCGCGCTCGATGCCGCACAGATCCTGCAACACCTTGGCCACGGGGGCCAGGCAGTTGGTGGTGCAGGAGGCGTTGGAGATCACGGTGTCGGCGGCGGTCAGCGTGTCGTGGTTCACGCCGAACACGATGGTCTTGTCGACGCCGTCGCCGGGGGCGGAGATGATCACCCGCTTGGCGCCGGCCTCCAGATGGGCGGCGGCCTTGTCACGGGCGGTGAACAGGCCTGTGCACTCGAGTGCGATGTCGACGCCCAGCGCCTTGTGCGGCAAATCCTTGGGGTCCCGGATCGCGGTGACCTTGATCGGGCCGTAGCCCACGTCGATGGTGTCGCCGTCGACGGTGACGGTGCCGGGGAACCGACCATGGACGCTGTCGTAGCGCAGCAGGTGGGCGTTGGTCTCGACGGGTCCCAGATCGTTGATCGCCACCACCTGGATGTCCGTGCGGCCATGCTCGACAATCGAACGCAGAACCAGCCGGCCGATGCGGCCAAATCCGTTGATGGCGACGCGAACGGTCATGGGGCGGAACTCCTGCGGGATGGTTTGTGGCGCGGTTTCTTGAGGGCAGGGGTCGGCAAGTCAACCCCTGGAGCCGTTCCTAACGCCAAGGTGTTGCCAATTCTCTGCCGCGCTCTCCCCTTTTTGCTCGTCATCGCCCGGCTTGTCCGGGCGACCCATGATCGCCGCATCTGCAGAAGGCCTGTGGCGTCGCCGCGTGTAATCCGCCTCTACGGTGATCATGGGTGGCCCGGACAAGCCGGGCCATGACGGTCAAACAAGGTGAAGCCTGCGAACGTGAACTCCACTCAAGCCAGCAGGGCGTTGGCCGCCAGCCGGGCGATCAGGGGCTCGGCTTCGCTTGGATGGTGCAGGCGGTGTTTTGTGACAGCCGCAACGCGGGGATCGGCGAACAACACATCGTACTGGGCGCGCCTGCGGTTGAAGGTGTCCCACGCCCAGCGGATTGGATGCTCCTTGTCCAGCCAGCGGCGGAACTCCTCGCGGTTGCCGGTGCCGGGCCAGAGTTCGCGCTGGCCGAGGGCGCGGACCAAGCTGCGCCAGATCACCCGACGCATCACAACGGCGCGAGAATAGTCGAGCCAGACCAGATGGGTGGCGCGGGGAAGGATGCGGGTCATGGCGAGACGATAGTTTCCATCCGTGACCCAGCGGTCGCCGGCAATGGCGATGTCGACACGGCGCACGAAGTCGTCGGGGTCGGTGTTCGAACGATCAATCCAACCGGGTGCCCAGTTGAGCGCGTCCAGTTCGACGCGGGCGAGGTCGCAGGCCCCGCTCAGCCGATGGCCGAACGTAGACTTTCCGGAACCGGAACTGCCGATGACCACGACGCGCATGCGGTCACTCAGCCCTCGTCCCCGCCCACCTCGGCCAGGATCTCGGCGGTGTGTTCGCCCAGCATCGGGGGGTGGCGGCGGATGTTGCTGGGGGACTTCGAGAACGTGACCGGCGGCTTGATCAGGCGATAGGCCCCGACCTTCGGATGGTCATAGGTCTGGAAGAAGCCCACGGCGTTCAGGTGCGGGTCGGCGTCCAGATCATCCAGGGTGTTGGTCTTCACCACCGGGATCGACAGGGGTTTGAGGATATCCAGCCATTCCTGGGTGGTCTTGGTGGCCGCCGCTGCCTCGATCATTCCGTAGAGTTCGACGGTGTGTTTGGCGCGGGTAGCATAGTCGGCGAAGCGCGGGTCGGTCTTGACGGCCTCTCCGACCCCGGCGGCGTCGAAGAACTGGTCCCACTGTTTGTCGGTATAGGGCAGCAGGCCGATGTAGCCGTCCTTGGTGGCGAAGGGTTTGCGGTTGGGATTGATCACCCGCTGATAGCCCCACTGGCCGGTCGGCGGCACGAAGGCGTGGTCGTAGAGATGCTCGACCAGCAGGAAGCTGGTGACGCATTCCAGCATCGGCACCTCGACGAACTGGCCCTCGCCGGTGCGGGCCTTGTGCAACAGGGCGGCGGTGACGGCTTGCGAGAAGAACAGGCCCGAGACCTTGTCAGCCACCAGCGTCGGCAGGATGCGCGGCACCGGGTTGCCGTCGGTGCGCGGCAGGATATCGGCCATGCCCGACGCGGACTGGATCAGGTCGTCGTAGGCCGGCTCGCCCGCGTAGGGCCCGTCCGAGCCATACCCGGCGGCGTGCACATAGATGATGTCGGGCTTGATGGCGGCCACATCCTCATAGCTGAGGCCGAGCCGCGTCATGCCGTCGTAGCGCACCGAGGTGGCCAGCACGTCGCAACTCTTGATCAGTTTCGCCAGCGCCTTCTTGCCCGGCTCGGACTTCATGTTGAGCAGGATGGAGCGCTTGTTGCGGTTGATGGTCAGGGGGCGCGGCCGTCGGTGCAGGACTGGGCTTGGCCATGGTGGCCGATTTCCGGGTTGCTTC
>JANORH010000154.1:0-3019 GCA_031415215.1 Alphaproteobacteria bacterium
CCTTATCCGACCCGGTTGCCCGCGGCCGTAGCCGCAGCGTCGACCGTCCTGGCAGGTACCGACCCGGTGATGGAGTTGGCCACGGCCGTCCCCCAGGCTGCCCCCGTCCGCACAGCCATCACATCGCAAACTCTCCCGCCGCTGATCGGGTCGGAGATTTCGAACACCCCGATCCCGCCGGCTGCCGGTCTGGTCAATGTCAGCGTCATTCCCATAAAGTCAGCGCTGAGAGTGCAGGCCGGGGCGTTTACCAGCGAGGTGAATGCACAACGCGCTGTCAGCCAGCTGTCGGCCACCGGTGCGGCCTCGATCGAGGCGCTGCAACGCGATGGGCTGACGCTCTATCGGGTGGTGATGCCGGCGCCGGAAGACGAGGCGGCGGCCTATGCACTGAGGGATCGTGTAGCAGAGATCGGCTTTGTCGACGCCCGTGTCGTGCGTACCTTCTAGACAAAGACGCCGAACTCACCAATTTGGCCGCGTGACGCGCGGTCGGTTCATAAGTTTCGAAGGCGGCGAGGGGGCGGGTAAGTCCACTCAGGTCAAGCGGCTGGCTGCCCGGTTGGAAGCTGGGGGCCACGAGGTGGTGATGACCCGAGAACCTGGCGGATCGCCGGGAGCCGAGAGCATCCGCGATCTGGTGCTGCGCGGGGACGCCGACCTCTGGAGCCCGGTGACCGAAACTCTGTTGATGTATGCCTCCCGCCGCGACCATATTGAGCGGGTGATCCGCCCGTCGCTGGCGCGGGGTGCCTGGGTGGTGTGCGACCGCTTCGCAGACAGTACGCGGGCCTATCAGGGGGCTGCGGGCGGGACTGATCCCGACCTGATCACGGCGTTGGAGACCTTCATCCTTGAGGACATCCGGTCTGATTTGACGCTGGTGTTCGATCTGCCGGCGGAGGTAGGGCTGGCGCGCGCCCACGCCCGGGCCGGTGCCGAGATGCGCTTTGAGTCCAAGGGGATGGCATTTCATGAGCGGCTACGCGAGGGGTTTCGCGCCATCGCCCTGGCCGAGCCGGATCGTTGTGTTGTGATCGACGCGGCTGCGGATATGGACAGCGTGGAACAGGCCGTCTGGCGCGCTGTCGCCGAACGGCTGGTGGCACATGGCTGACGTTGAGGTTCCGCATCCGCGCGCTGTGTTTCAGTTGCAGGGCCAGGAGGCAGCCGAGGCCTCGTTCGACGACGCCCGGGCACGCGGACGGTTGCATCACGCCTGGCTGCTGACAGGGCCGGAAGGCGTGGGTAAGGCGACGTTTGCGTATCGGGCGGCCCGCCGTCTGCTGGGTGCTCCGCTGGACCCGGACTATGGCGTCCTTGGTTCAAACCCCGAGCATCCCGTCAGCCGACAGGTGGCGGCCCGTAGCCACCCCGACATCATGGTGCTGGAACGTGAAGGGCCGGACGGCAAACCGCGCCGGATCATCCCCGTGGACGATGCGCGCAAGCTGTCAGAGTTTTTCTCCAAATCGCCCGCCAGCTCGCCCCATCGGGTGGCGATCATTGATGCGGCGGACGATCTCAATCCCAATGCGGCCAACGCCATCTTGAAGACGCTGGAGGAACCGCCGCCGCGCGGGGTGCTGTTGATGGTGTCCCATGCGCCTGGGCGGCTACTGCCGACGATTCGGTCGCGGTGCCGGCGCCTGGCGTTTCAACCGCTGGACGTGGAGGCAACCGCTGACTTTGTCCGCGACCGCACTGACCTTGATGGCGAAGACTCTCTTCGGCTGGCCCGCATGGCCGAGGGCGCACCGGGTCGCGCGCTGGTGCTGGCGGCGGCCAAGGCCCTGACCCTGGATGACGCGGCGCGCGAGATTCTGGAGAAACTGCCACTGGTGGATGACGCCCGCGCCCTATCGCTGGCCGAGAGTTTTCGTGGCGGGGAGGGCGCGGCGCGGTTTGCGTTGATGTTCGAGCGCCTGTCGGACCAGGTCCACGGGTTTGCAACTGATCAGGCGGGGCAGGGTGCCGGTGGGCTCGACCGCTGGGCGGCGGCCTGGGAGACACTTCAGCGCCTGCCCCGCGAGGTTGAGGGGCTGAACATGGACCGTGCCGATGCGTTCTTCACCGCCCTGGCCGACCTGCGCCGAGCGGCCCAGGCTTGAGACCGCGCCGATGCTGATCGACAGCCACGTCAATCTGCACGCGCCGCAATATGACGATGACCGTCAGACGGTGATTGATCGGGCACGGGCGGCCGGGATCGGCCTGATGGTCAATATCTGTGACCGGGTGACGAACTTCGCAGCCTGTCGTGCGCTGGCGGACCAACCCGACATCTGGTGCACGGTCGGCACGCATCCGCACGAGGCCAAAAATGATCCGGATCTTGCGCCGCAGACGTTGATCGACCTGGCCACCGACCCCCGCGTGGTCGGCATTGGTGAATGCGGGCTGGATTTCCACTATGATCTCAGCCCCCGCGATGTTCAGGCCAGGGTGTTCCGCGCCCATATCGCAGCGGCGCGCGCCACCGGCCTGCCGCTGGTGGTTCATACCCGTGAGGCTGACGCCATGATGGCCGACATTCTGGAGGCCGAGTTTGCCGTCGGGCCGTTCCGGTTGTTGATGCATTGCTATACCTCCGGCGCAGACCTGGCGCGGCGCTGTGCGGCGCTGGGGGCATGGTTCTCGGTGTCGGGGATCGCCACGTTCAAGGCGGCGCAGGATGTCCGCGACGTGATCGGCGACATGCCGGCGGACCGAATTATCGTCGAGACCGACTGCCCCTATCTGGCACCGGTGCCCTACAGGGGGCGACGGAACGAGCCGGCCTATGTACCTCATGTACTGGCCAAGTTGGCCGACGTGCGGGGTTGGTCGCTGGCCGAAGCCGAGACCCGCACGACCGACGCCTTCTTCAACCTGTTCGACCGGATCCCCCGGCCATGAATGGCACGCTGGAGTTCACGATCCTGGGCTGTGGGTCTTCCGGTGGCGTGCCGCGCGCGGACGGGGAGTGGGGCGTCTGTGATCCGGACGAGCCGAAGAATTTCCGCATGCGCTGTTCCCT
>JANORH010000155.1:0-2489 GCA_031415215.1 Alphaproteobacteria bacterium
CCTCCGACGTGGGCCCTTTTTCGGAGGACGACAATGACCCTTCCCGCAGCCCTGTTTGTGGTTGGCATGGCCTTCATAACGGCCATGCTCTCAGGCGTTTTCGGCATGGCCGGTGGCCTCGTGCTGATGGGGGCGCTGGCCTTCGTGCTGCCGGTACAGGCCGCGTTTGTCACCCATGGTGTACTGCAACTTGTTGCAAACGGCTGGCGGGCGATCCTGCATAGAAAACACGTGCGATGGGATATCGTCGGTTGGTACGCCCTGGCCTCCCTGATCGCCGGCGGCGTCGTAGCCCTGCTCAGCTTCACCCCGTCAAAGCCGCTGCTGTTCCTGTTGCTGGGCCTGGTGCCGTTCCTGACCTGGTTGCCGCAAAAGTGGATCAACCTGGATGCCGGTAAGCCGGTTCAGGCGTTCCTGTCAGGTCTTACGGTCACAGGCCTGAACCTGACCGCCGGCGTCGCAGGACCGCTGCTCGACATCTTCTTCGTCCGCACTGAACTCACCCGCCACGCCATCGTCGCCACCAAGGCCGCGACCCAGGTGTTCGCCCACCTGGCCAAGATCCTGGTCTACGGCGCGCCGATGTTTGCCGGACAAGGCGTCGGCATGCCGCCGCTCTGGGTGTTCGCCCTGGCCATCCCGCTATCCATGGCCGGCACGGCTGTCGGCGGCATGATCCTGAACCGGGTGAGTGACGTGGATTTCAAACGCTGGACCCGGTGGATCATTACAGCGGTGGGCATCAGCTATCTGGTGCAGGCCGTCCAGCTGGCGTTCTGAAAGGGGCACCCCTTCAAAAAAACGGCCGGGTCCATCGGGGCCCGGCCAGAAAGTCTTTGGGAGGAAACGCCCAGAAAGGGCACAGCTGAAATAGGTAGACCCGTGGCGGGTTCAAGCCTTGGGCACCGAAATTTATGGGCGGGCCGATGAAGCAACGGTCAGTTGTATGAAACTGGATGTTTCGAACTGACGGGCGAGCGTTTAAGGCCACGCCAAGCATCAGGAGTCTCCCATGGAACTGGAACGCAAGATCCTGGAGAATCGGTTCGTGCGCCTGGAGCCGTTGGCCGAGGCGCACAAGGAAGGTCTGCGGGCGGCCTGCGCCGCCGACCCGAAGACCTGGAACGAGCTCTATCCGTTCTCGATGCTGGACGAGCATTTTGACCCGGTCTGGACCCGCATGATGTCGGGCGACATGGCGGCGAGCGCGGTCAGCCAGGCCTATGCCATCATCGTGGGCGGCGAGGTGGGCGGCATGACCTCCCATCTGGGGATCGATCTGGTCAACGCCAAGGTGGAGGTGGGTGCCACCTACTATCGGACCGACCTGAGAGGCGGGGCCGTCAACCCGGCGGCCAAGCGCTTGATGCTGGGCCACGCCTTTGACAGCGGCATTCGGCGCCTTCAGTTGTGTGTCGATGCCATCAACGCCCGCTCCCGCGCCGCCGTTCTGAAACTAGGTGCCATTCAGGAAGGCATCCTGCGCCGCGACCGCGTCACATGGACAGGCCGCATCCGCGACACGGTCTTTTTCTCGATACTGTCCGATGAATGGCCGACGGTGCGAGACCGGCTGGACGCGCGGATGGCAGCGTTCGCGCCCTAACTGTCCAGCGCCGCCCACATGGCCATGGCCAGACCGAACGCACGCATATCGCCCGTGGTCGTGCCGGCCATCTTGTTCATGGCGTAGGCCTGGGTGGTGCGGGCATCCATGTCGATGATCACCAGCGACCCGCCGTAACCACCCCAATAGATCGTGTTGGGGTTGGGCAGCGGGAGCACGCCCCCCGCCAGTCCGAACCCCATTCCAAACCGGGCGGGGCCGCCCAGGATCAGGTCGGTCCCTTCGATCTGTAGCTCCAGCGCCTTGCGGCAACCGGCCTCGGACAGGAACCGCTTGCCCTTGGCGACGCCGCCGTTGGCCAGGATCGCGTGAATCTCGGCCACCGAGCGTGCGTTGCCCGTGCCGCCCGCCGCCGGGATCTCAGCACCGCGCCAGCCGCGCGTACGGGTTTCCGCGACGTCGATACCGGGATTGTTCGACATGTTGGCCTGGATCTCGGTTTGACCGGGACCGTCGGCGATGGCGGCACCGCGCGGCGGCGGGATCAGGTGGGCGACGCGGTGGTCTTCCGATGCCGGCAGGCTAATGTGGAAATCCGCGCCCAGGGGTCCGGCGATCTCCTCGCGGAAAACCATGCCCACCGAGCGCCCGGTGATGCGGCGGATCACCTCGCCGACCAGATAGCCCTGGGTCAGGGCGTGATATCCCGGTGCCGTCCCGGGCTCCCAATAGGGTGCCTGGGCCGCCAGCAGCGATGTCGCCTTGTCCCAGTCATAGAGGTCGTCGTTTGTGATCGGCTCCTTCCAGCCCGAAAGGCCGGCGGCATGGCTCATCAGGTGGCTGACCTTGACGCCCGCCTTTCCGCTGGCGGCGAACTCGGGCCAGTATTTCGCGACCGGCGCGTCGAAATCCAGTTCACCGC
>JANORH010000156.1:0-2552 GCA_031415215.1 Alphaproteobacteria bacterium
GTCGCGCATCCGCGGCACCGCGTCGATCGCGGACTTCGCCGACGCGGACGTGGTGATCGAGGCGGTCACCGAGAAGATCGAGCTGAAGACGAAGATCCTCGCGGAGCTCGACGGCGCGATGAAGGACGGGGCGATCCTGGCGACGAACACCTCGTCGATCTCGATCACCAAGCTCGCGGGCGCGACGACGCGCGCGGATCGCTTCATCGGGATGCACTTCATGAACCCGGTGCCGGTGATGAAGCTGGTGGAGATCATCCGTGGCATCGCCACGGGTCCCGCCACCTACGAGACCGCCGTCAGCTTCGCCAAGTCGCTGGGCAAGACCACCTCCAATGCCGAAGATTTCCCGGCGTTCATCGTCAACCGCGTGCTGGTGCCGATGATCAACGAGGCGATCTATACGCTGTATGAGGGTGTCGGCACTGTCGACGCCATCGACACGGCCATGAAGCTGGGTGCCAACCACCCGATGGGACCGCTGGAACTGGGCGACTTCATCGGGCTGGATACGGTGCTGTCGATCATGAACGTGCTGTACGAAGGTCTGGCGGACTCGAAGTACCGACCCTGCCCGCTGTTGACCAAGTACGTCGAGGCCGGCTGGCTGGGCCGCAAATCGGGCCGCGGCTTCTACGATTATCGCGGCGACGTGCCCGTCCCGACCCGGTAACCGCGGTCCGGGCTGAAACAGGCAGGAGACTTCCGCAAAGTCACCGCCCTATTGCCGTTTACCTTCGCGCGACGAACCGACACAAACGACGTCTCGCGCCACAACGGTAACCGGGACCTTGCTCATGTCTGACGACATCACCGCCGACTTCATCATCGTGGGCGCGGGTTCGGCCGGCTGCGTGCTGGCCAACCGGCTGTCCGCCGACGCTGCCAACGAGGTGTTGCTGCTGGAGGCCGGCGGCGATGACCGACCGACCCGGGAACTGGGCCAGTTCATGTCGAACGTGATGATCCACGTGCCGGTCGGCTATGCGCAGACGCTCAAGGATCCCAAGGTTAACTGGCTCTATCCCACCGAGCCGGACCCCGGTACCGGCGACCGGGTGCATGTCTGGCCGCGTGGCAAGGTTCTGGGCGGATCGTCCTCCATCAACGGCCTGCTCTACATCCGGGGCCAGCAAGCCGACTATGACGGCTGGCGGCAACTGGGCTGCGAGGGTTGGGGCTGGGATGATGTGGCGCCCTACTTCAAGCGCTCCGAACACCAGGAGCGCGGCGCCAGCACACATCACGGGGTCGGCGGTCCGCTGAACGTATCGGACGTCACCACACGCCACGAGGTGTCCGACGCGGTGGTGGAAGCCTGTGTCGAGGCCGGAATCCCCCGCAACGCCGACGTCAACGGCGAGGACCAGGAGGGTGTCAGCTACTACCAGCTCACCGTCAAGAACGGCCAGCGCTGCTCGGCGGCGGTGGCCTATCTGCATCCCGTCATGGGCCGCGCCAATCTGACGGTGGAGACCCGCGCCCTGACCACCCGGGTAATCTTCGAGGGCAAGCGCGCGGTGGGCGTGGAGTACCTGCAGAACGGCGTCCGCAAGACCGCCAGGGCTCGCCGCGAGGTGATCCTGTCCGGTGGGGCGATCAACTCGCCGCAGCTGCTGCAATTGTCGGGGATCGGACCTGGCGAGTTGCTGCGTGATCATGGCATCGAGGTGGTCGCCGACCTGCCGGGCGTGGGGGAGAACCTGCAGGATCACTACGTCATGGCGGTCACCTACCGTCTGAAAGCCGGAACCGTGTCGGTCAACGAGTTGACCAAGGGCCCGCGCTTCCTGGGCGAGGTGCTGAAGTACGCCTTCCAGCGCAAGGGGCTGCTGACCCTTTCGGCGGCGCATGTGGCGGCCTTCTGCAAGTCGCGGCCTGATCTGGCCGGTCCCGACATCCAGTTCCACATCCTCCCGGCCTCGCAAAACCTGGAGAAAGCTATGGTGGAAGGCAAGATGGAGCTGGACAGTGCGCCGGGCCTGACCATCGCGCCCTGCCAAGTGCGTCCCGAGAGCCGGGGCACCATCCGGATCAGGTCCGCCGATCCCACGGTCTATCCGGCCATTGCGCCCAACTACCTCTCCGATTCCCTTGACCAGGAGGTTGCGGTTGCCGGGCTGAAATGGGGCCGCAAGATCGCCAGCCAGCCGGCGCTGGCCCCCTATATCGATCACGAGATGCTGCCTGGCCCCGACTTCACCGACGACGAGGCGCTGCTGGGCTATGCCCGTATGGCCGGGTCGACCATCTATCACCCCGTAGGAACCTGCCAGATGGGTCAGGGGCCGCGGGCCGTGGTGGACGCCCAACTGCGGGTGCGGGGCGTAGAGGGCCTGCGGGTGGTGGATGCCTCTGTGATGCCGCGTCTGGTGTCCGGCAACACCAATGCGCCGACCATCATGATCGCGGAAAAGGCGGCGGATATGGTGCTGGGGCGGTAGGCTCGGTCTGGACTCAGATCAGCGCCTCGAACTCGTCCACCAGGCGTTCCAGCTGCTTCATGCCCGCTGCCCAGAAGGCCTTTTCGCGCGGGTTCAACCCGAATGCGG
>JANORH010000157.1:0-7727 GCA_031415215.1 Alphaproteobacteria bacterium
GATACGGTTTATGTGGTGACACAGGAAGCCGATCTGATCGCTATCCGCTGATCAGGCATGTAGAAGGCCACCATGGCGCTCAAGATCGCGATCGTCGGGCGGCCGAATGTCGGCAAGTCCACGCTGTTCAATCGTTTGGCCGGGCGCAAGCTCGCGATCGTTGACGACCAGCCGGGCGTGACCCGTGACCGGCGTTTTGGCGTCGGTCGGCTGGGGGACCTTGACCTTGAGCTGATCGACACGGCCGGCTTCGAGGATGTTACTGACGAGAGCCTGGAAGCCCGGATGCGGGCCCAAACCGAGCTTGCGGTTGATGAGGCCGATGTTTCCTTCTTCGTGATCGACGCCCGCGAAGGCGTGACGCCGGGCGACGAAATCTTCGCCGATGTTCTGCGCCGCAAGGGTAAACCCGTCCTGCTGTTGGCCAACAAGTCCGAGAGCAAGGCCTCTGACGCTGGCGTACTGGACGCATTCAGTCTGGGTCTGGGGGAACCCATTCCGATTTCGGCGGAACATGGCGAGGGAATGGCCGATCTTTATGCCGTTGTCGCGGCCCTGGATTTCGACGAGGATGACGAGGATGAGGATGCCGCTGACAAGCACGTCAGCATCGCCATTGTCGGCCGCCCGAATGCGGGCAAATCGACGCTGGTGAACCGCCTGATCGGCGAGGAACGGCTGCTGACCGGCCCCGAGGCCGGTATTACCCGCGACGCCATTCCCGTGGACTGGACCTGGGATGGCCGCGCCATCCGGCTGGTCGACACAGCAGGCCTGCGTCGCAAGGCCAAGGTGCAGGCCAACCTGGAGAAGCTGTCCACTCACGATTCGATCCGGGCGATAACCTTCGCCGAGGTCGTCATCCTGGTGATGGACGCGACCCACCCCTTTGAAACCCAGGACCTCCAGATCGCCGATCTGGTGGAACGCGAGGGCCGCGCCCTGGTGTTCGTGCTGGCCAAATGGGATCTGGTCGAGGACCCGCAGGCCAAGCTGGCCGAGTTGATCGACGAAGCCCAGCGCCAGCTGCCGCAGGTCAAAGGTTCACCGATCATCGCCTTGTCCGCCGAGACCGGTCGCGGGTTGGACAAGCTGATGCCCGCTGTCTTCAAGGCACACGCTGACTGGTCGACAAAGGTGAAGACCCGCGACCTTAATGACTGGCTGAAGATGGCTGTTGAGCGCCATCCGCCGCCCTCCGTCGGAGGACGTCGCGTAAAACCCAAGTACATGGCCCAAACCAAGGCTCGTCCGCCGACGTTCGTGCTGTTCGCCAGCCGGGCCGACCAGTTGCCGGATCACTACCGCCGCTATCTGGTGAACTCGATCCGCGAGAGCTTCGACCTGCCGGGCGTTCCGATCCGGCTGACGGTGAAGTCGAACAAAAACCCCTTTGCCGAGGGGGAGGAAAAGAGTGGATCTGGTCTGACGCGGGCCAGGCCGTCCGAGAGCAAGACCGGTATGGCCGCCAAGATCCGGCGCGCCGCAGCCACGCAGGCCAAGGAGGGTGCCGAGGGCAAGGCGAAACTGTTTGGTCGAGCCAAGCCACAGGGGCCAAAAGCCAAGCCGGGCAATCCGCGCGGGCGCGCCGCCAAACTGATCCGTCCCGGCGTCAAACCGAAGCGAGCGTCCCGACCGTCTTCCAGTCCGAAAAGACCACGCTAGCAGTCGGCAGGCCCAGATCCAATTGAGCGAGTTCCAGGATCAACGGCCCGATCTCTGAAGGGTCAGGCAGGGTGGCCGGGTCCTCGCCGGGCATGGCCTCAGCGCGCATACGGGTGCGCATGACAGAGGGATCAAGAAGCACTGCCCGGATCTTTGTCTGTTCCAGTTCGTCCGCCCAGGTGCGTACCAGGTGCTCAAGACCAGCCTTGGTGACGCCGTAAGGCCCCCAGAAGGCCTTGGGACGGATCGCGCGCCCGCTGGTCAGGAAGATGGCACGAGGGTGTTCCGAGACCCTTAGCAGGGGCTCGACGCTACGGATCAGACGGTAGGTCGCAGTCAGATTGACTGCGACGATACGGTCCCAATGCTCAGGTTCAATATGACCGACCGGGGTCATGGGGCCAAGAATGGCGGCGGCGTGGACCAGAATGTCCAGATGGCCAAAGCGCTCGTGGATTGCCAGACCCAATTGATCCATGCCGTTGCCTTCGGCGATGTCCATGGGGACCAGGGTCGCGGGTTGGCCGGTGAGATCTCGAATTTCATCGTCGAGGGCTTCAAGTGCGCCGGGCGTCCGCGCGACGGCGACGATGTGCGCGCCCGCTGCGGCCAGGGCCAGCGCAGCGGCGCGGCCAATGCCACGGCTGGCACCCGTTACCAAGGCGATGCGATTTGAAAGGGGCAAGTCGGTCATCAGGCGGCCTCCTTAGCGGGACTCTTCGCCGGTGTCAGGGCGTTGCGCATAGTGTTGCGCCATCGCGGCGCAGACGATCAGCTGGACCTGGTGAAAGATCATCAGCGGGATCAGGGCGACCCCAGCCACCGCCGGAGTGAACAGGGCGGCCGCCATGGGCGCACCGCTGGCCAGGGATTTCTTGGAGCCGCAGAAAATGATCGCAATCTGGTCGGCCTTGCTGAAACCGAGGATGCGAGCCAGCCCCGCCGTGATCGCCAGAACAATGGCCAGCAGCACCAGGCTCAAGATCACCATGCGCCCGATGTCCAGCGCGCCCAGCCGGTTCCAGACGCCCTCGACGACAGCGCCTGAGAAGGCGGTGTAGACCACCAGCAGGATGGAGCCGCGATCTACCTTCGACAGGGCCCTGGCACGAGCCGCGACCCAGTCGCCTATCCAGGGCCGCAGAGCCTGGCCCAGCGCGAAGGGAACCAGCAGTTGCAGCACGATGCTGCCTAGAGAGTTTCCGACCATGCCGCCCTCGGTGTGGAGCAACCAGGTCACCAGCAGTGGCGTCAGAAACACGCCCAGAAGATTTGAGGCAGAGGCCGCCGCGACAGCAGCAGGCACGTTCCCTCGCGCGATGCCCACGAAGGCTATCGAGCTCTGGATGGTTGAGGGCAGGCAGCCCAGAAACACTATACCGGCGGCCAGCGGCTGCGGCGTGATTGCGCCCGGCAAGGCAGCAATCCCCAGACAGAGCAGCGGGAACAGGCCGAACGTGGCCCCCAGCACCACCAGATGCAGTCGCCAGTGCATCATGCCGCCCAGGACGGCCTCACGCGAAAGGCGCGCGCCGTGCAGGAAGAACACCACAGCAATTGCGGCTTTGGTCGCCCATCCGAGCCAGATCGCAACGTCGCCTCTGGCGGGGAGGAACGACGCCAGAGCCGCGACGACCAGGATCAGGACGAGATACCAGTCCGGCTTCAGGCGCGTCAGCAACCCGAGCCCAAGTCTGCTCACGCGTCGACCAGGAAGGAAAGTTGCCGCTCCACCAGTTCGTTGCGACCTTCGGCGATCTCGCGGTCCAGCAGGCGGGTCGGGTATTCGCCGGTGAAATAGTGGTCGGTGTACTGGGGATGGATGGGGTCGCGGACAGCATCCATGGCCCAGTAGAGCCCGTCTACCGAAAGATAGCCCATGGAATCCACGCCCAGAATCCGCGTGATCTCTTCAACCGAGTGGTTGGCGGCGAGCAGCTTGTCGCGATCCGGCATGTCGATGCCGTAGTAGTCGGGCCACATGATGGGCGGCGAGGCGGAGCGCAGGTGCACCTCCCTCGCGCCGGCCTCGCGGACCATTCGCACCACGCGAACCGAGTTCGTCCCACGAACGATGGAGTCGTCTACCAGCAGGACGCGTTTTCCGGCCAAAACGGCGCGGTTGGGCGACAGCTTCATCCGCACGCTCAGTTCCCGCTCACCCTGGGTGGGCTGAATGAAAGTGCGACCGACGTAGTGATTGCGAATGATACCCATTTCGAAGGGCACACCGGCCTCCTGAGCGAAACCGAGCGCTGCCGGCACACCGCTGTCCGGCACGGGCACCACAACATCGATATCTGCGGGACTTTCCTGGGCCAGTCGTTGGCCCATGCGCTTGCGGACGTCATAGACCGAGCGTCCGTTCACGACTGAGTCGGGGCGCGCAAAATAGACGTACTCGAAGATGCAGGGACGGGCGCGCTGGGCCGGGAAGGGATGGAAACTACGGACCCCCGTTTCGTCGATCACCACCATTTCGCCGTGCTCGATGTCACGCACGAAGGTGGCACCGATGAGGTCAAGCGCGCAGGTCTCTGACGCCAGCACCGACTTGCCATTCAGGTCGCCCAGCACCAGGGGGCGAATGCCAAGTGGATCACGCACGCCGACCAGCTTCTTGTTGGTCAGGGCGACGAGAGCATAACCACCCTCGATCTGCTGCAGGGCCTCGGTGAACCGTTCCAGGAACTTGGCCCGGCGAGAACGGGCAATCAGGTGCAGGATCGCCTCGGAGTCCGATGTCGACTGGAAAATGGCACCCTCGGCGACCAGCCGGTCCCGAAGGTTAAGGAAATTGGTCAGGTTGCCGTTGTGGGCAAGGGCAATGCCGCCGGCCTCAAGGTCGGCGAACATCGGCTGGACGTTGCGCAGAAAGCTGCCGCCGGCCGTCGAGTAGCGTGTGTGGCCAATGGCGTGGTGGCCGGGCAGGCGCTTGTTCAGGTCGCCGCCACCGAATGCGTCGCCGACATAGCCCATGTGCCGTTCGGTATGAAACCGTTGCCCGTCGAAGCAGGCGATGCCGCAGGCTTCCTGACCGCGATGCTGCAGGGCATGCAGGCCAAGCGCGGTAAGGCCAGAGGCCTCAGGCACATCGAAGACACCAAAAACACCGCATTCCAGTCGCGGCGTGTCGTCGTCGGGATCGCGCGGCTGCTGGGACCAGTGCTCGTGCGGCAGGGTCATCGAGAGCGCTCCGGGGCGTCAGGGTCGGTGGGTTGCTGCGCCTCGTAGCCCTCTGTCGTCGTTCTGTCACCTGATGCATCGCGAACGGCGCGATCGACGGCCGGTTTCATTCGGTCCGCGAGGTCCAGACCCTGTGGCGCAAGCTGCTCAAGCAACCGACCCATGTTGCTGGCCAACGGCCAGGTGCGGGCTCCGGTGATCCACTTGGGGCGTAGGTCTTCAGGCGTGGCGGCATTGAACGCCAGATAGAGAGCGCCCAGCACAATCATGCCCCTCGCCAGCCCGATCAGGAGGCCAAGGGAGCGGTCGAGGAAGCCCAGCATCTGGGTATTCTGCACCTGACGCGCGATGCCTGCGCCGATCAGCCGCAGTGCGATGAAGGTAACGATGAACACGCCAACGAGGGCGGTTGCCGTGCTGAGCCAGCCCGGGCCGACCATCCCGCGAACGATTGGCGTGAAGGCGGGCAGTCCGAACAGGGCAAGACCCGCCGCAACGACCAGGGCTACCAAGGCGAAGACCTCGCGAACCGCGCCGCGCGAAAAGCCGATGGTCGCCGAGATGCCCAACAGCGCCAGGACGATGAAATCCAGCTGGGTCACAGGGTGGTTACTCCCATGCGCCCTCGCCAATCCGGCGAATGGCGTCGGACAGCCGCCCGACGCCAATCAGTGACAGACCGGCTGGCGCGTCCGCGCCCGTGGGGCCCAGTGCGCGCTTGAACCCGAGTTTCGCCGCTTCTTTCATGCGCCCGTCCATGCGGCTGACCGAGCGGACGTCGCCGGAGAGACTGATTTCGCCGAATACCACGCAATCTTGCGGCAGGGCCTGATCCAATGCCGAGGATGCCAACGCCGCGGCGGCGGCCAGATCGGCGGCGGGTTCGGAGATTCGCAGGCCTCCGGCCACGTTCAGATAGACGTCTCGGTCGCCCAGGCTGAGCCCGCACCGCGACTCCAACACAGCCAGCACCATTGCCAAACGACCGTTGTCCCAGCCAACCACGGCTCGTCGCGGTGTCCCGTAGGCTGAAGGCGCGACAAGGGCCTGTATCTCCACCAGTACGGGGCGGGAACCCTCGATGCCGGCGAACACCGCCGCGCCGGCCGCTCGCTCGCCAGACGTATTCAGGAACAGCGCCGACGGATTTTTGACCTCGGCAAGACCCTGATCACCCATCTCGAAGACCCCGATTTCGTCGGTGGCCCCGAAACGGTTCTTGGCACCTCGCAGAATGCGGAAAGGATAGCCGCGCTCGCCCTCGAAGGAGAACACGGCGTCAACCATGTGCTCGACAACGCGGGGGCCGGCGATGGCACCTTCCTTGGTGACATGGCCGACCAGCACCACGGCCAGTCGGCGCTTCTTCGCCAGTCGAACCAGTTCCTGGCAGGCCGCCCTGACCTGAGTGACGGAGCCGGGGCCGGCCTCGTGGGCGTCGCTCCACATGGTCTGGATGGAATCGATGACCACCAGGTCGAAGGGTTCGGCCTTTAAACCGTCCAGGATGGTGCGGAGAGAGGTCTCGGCAGCCAGTCTCACATTGGCATCGGCCAGGCCCATACGCTGGGCGCGGGCGCGAACCTGCTCAACTGCTTCCTCGCCTGAGATGTAGGCGCATCGGGCACCGCGCCGGGCGGCGCTGGCGGCAACCTGCAACAGCAGGGTCGATTTGCCGACGCCCGGGTCGCCACCGACCAGGATCGCCGACCCCGGAACGATGCCACCGCCGCAGACCCGGTCCCACTCGTCGACACCGGTAGCAATGCGGGGTGGGGCAGGGGTCGTCTCATCCAGGCCTTCGAAGGCCAGGTGAACCTTTCGGGTTGCCTTCGTGAGTTTAAGTGCGCCGGGGGGGGCGCCAACCATCTCCTGCACCAGGCTGTTCCAGCCGTTGCACGCCGGGCACTGGCCGGACCACTTCGTCTGGACGGAACCGCAGGACTGACAGGTGTATGCGGCACCGTCGCGGGCCATGACGTCTTCCTGATTCGTATGGCCTCTATGGTAGCGCGCCTGACGCGCGGGGTCTGTGCGATGGCGCAACATGAGCGTAGGCTGTCGAGATCGGGGCAGGCAGACACAAGGGTTGGGTGAGAGACATGACCACGATTGAGCCAGGCGCTACCGGTGCGAACCTGTTGGCCAGGGTAAAAAACCTGCTGCTACAGCCCACCGCAACCTGGGACGAGATCGACCGGGAGCCGGCGACGGTGAACGGGTTGATGAAGGGGTATGTGGTCCCGCTGGCGTTGATCCCGGCCGTCTGTACGATGTTGGGGCTGCTGGTGTTCGGCGCCGGGGTCGGCTTCGGCGGTTTCGGTGTCAGCATGCGCTTTTCGCCGGTCTACCTGATCAGCCAGGCGGTGCTGAGCTATGCGCTGAGCCTCGGCATGGTGTTCGTCATTGCGGCGATCATCGATGGGCTCGCCCCAAGCTTCGGTGCGGCCAAGGATCGGGTCCAGGCGTTTAAAGTGGCGGCCTATGCTCCCACGGCTTCATGGGTCGCCGGCGCGTTCATGTTGTTGCCCGCGTTGGGGCTCATCACCCTGCTTGGCGCGATCTATAGCCTCTTCCTGCTCTACAAAGGCCTGCCGAAGCTGATGAAGGTGCCGAAGGAACGCGAGGTCTCGTATTTTGCCGTGGTTTTGGTGGCAGCAATTGTGGTCAGTCTGGTGATCGCCATGTTGGTCTCGAGCGTGCTGGGCCTGTCCGGCGTATCGCGGCTGGGGGCCCCGGCGGCGATCAGCGGCCAGGTCAATATTCCGGGCCAAGGGTCTGTCGATCTGGCCAAGCTGGCAGCGGCGGGCAAGGCAGTCGAAGCGGCCAGCAAACAGATCGAGAGTGGAGAAGGCCCACCTTCCACGGACCCTGAC
>JANORH010000158.1:0-10002 GCA_031415215.1 Alphaproteobacteria bacterium
CTACCCCCACACCGGAAACACCCCCAACACCGCCGCTGCCACCCCCATCACCGCGCACGTCGCTACCGCCCAGGGCCAGGTGAACCGCTGGTGGTCACCGAACTCCACCCCGGCCAGGCTGACCAGCAGGTAGGTGGAGGGCACCAGCGGGCTCAACAGGTGGAACGGCTGGCCGATCAGGGAGGCGCTGCCGATGGCTTCTTTGCTGATGCCATAGTGTGACGCTGCCTCGGCCAGGATCGGCACGACGCCGAAGTAAAACGCATCGTTCGAAATGAAGAACGTCATCGGCAGGCTGATCGCAGCGGTGATCGGCGCCAGATATGGCCCCATGCTGGGCGGGATCAGGGCCAGCAACGCCGTGGGCATGGCCTCGACCATGCCTGTCCCGGTCAGCACGCCGGTGAAAACCCCCGCCGCGAAGATCAGCGCCACCATGGCAATGACGTTGGGCGCGTGGGCGGCGATGCGGGCGCGCAGGTCGTCGGGCCTCGGATAGTTGATCAGGGTGGCGATGGCGAACCCGGCCATGAACAGCACCGGCAGCGGGATCACGCCAGACACCAGCGTCGCCAGCAGGATCAGGGTCAGCGCCGCGTTGACCCATAAACGCCCAGGCCGTCGCGCGGTCGGGTCGGTGGAGACCGAGATCAGGCCACCCGCCGCTGTGATCTCTGCCGTGTGGTCCAGCGTCAGCACGCCCAGCCGCCGACGCTCATAGCGACCATACATCCACGCCAGCAACAACAGCCACCCCACACCCGCGGCCATCGCCGGCACCAGCGGCAGGAACAGCGCGGCCGGCTCCACCTGCAACGCGGCCGCAGCGCGGGCGGTCGGTCCGCCCCAGGGCGTCAGGTTCATCACCCCGCTGGACAGCATCACCAGGCACGCCATGATCAGCGGGTTCAGGCCCAGTCGCGCATAGAGCGGCAACAGCGCGGCCACCGTCACCATGTAGGTCGTCGACCCGTCCCCATCCAGCGAGACCACCACGGCCAGAACGACCGTGCCCATCACAACCCGGACTGGATCGCCCCGCACGAACGCCAACAGCCGTCGCACGATGGGGTCGAACAGGCCTGCGTCGATCATCAGGCCGAAATAGAGGATAGCGAACATGATCATCACGCCGGTCGGCGCGATCTTCTTCACCCCCTCCAGCATCATCGGCCCCAGATCCAGGCCATGGCCGGCCAGCACACCGAACACCACCGGCACGAGGATCAGCGCCACCATGGGGGCCAGTTTGCGCGTCATGATCAGGGTCATGAACGTCGCGACCATCAGGAATCCGAGGACGGACAGCATGGGCTCAGGTTTTCCGTGGCCGGTGGGCGGGTGCCATGGGCGCAAGACTGGACATTGATTTTCCCCCGCCGCCGCCGACTCTGGCGACCATATTGACGCAAGCGCGCCTCACAGAAAGGAATAAGCCATGATCCTCGTCGGCCAGTATGACAGCCCGTTCGTCCGCCGGGTCGCCGTGGCGCTGCGGATCTATGGGTTCGACTATGAGCATCGGCCATGGTCGGTGTTCGGTGATGCCGAAGCCATCGCTGCCCTCAACCCGCTGCGACGGGTGCCAACCTTGCTCACCGACGATGGTGAGGCGCTGGTGGATAGCGCCTGCATCCTGGACTGGCTGGATGAACTGGCGGGTCCGCGCGCCCTGATCGCCGCCTCCGGCCCCCAAAGGCGCGCGACGCTGAAGGTCTGTGCGCTGGCCAGCGGGCTGGCCGACAAGGCCGTCAGCCTGGTCTATGAGCGCGTGGTCCATGAACGCGCTACGGCGCTCTGGGTTCAGCGTTGTGAGGCCCAGATCACCGGCGTGCTAGACGCGCTGGAAGCGGATCGGGCAACACGTGGCATCTGGTGGTTTAGCGACAACATCAGCCATGCCGACATCATGGTCGCCTGCGCCCTGCGGTTCCTTCGCGAGGCGCATCCCGGCCTGTTTGATGCTGCGCGCTGGCCGGCCCTCGCGGCTCACGCCGAGGCCTGCGAGGCGCTGCCTGCCTTCCAGGCCGTCACCCGATCCTTCAGCGTCACGCCGCCGAAAGCCTGAACAGGCCAGCGACGCCTCTGTAAAACACTGTCCGACCCCGGCATCGCGAGTTACATACAAAAAGAGCCAGATTTCCACATTATTACAAATAATATTTCATGTTATTATTCAATATAATATATTGATATCATAATGTCAATTATCGATCCGGAATTATAGCCTTGCTTGTGACAAACGCTAAGACACCTTAACCACCTCCGTTACCGATAACTGCGTCGCCGACATGCGAGGATCTGGCTCCCTCATCAGCAGCGGCGACCAGCTCGGCCTTGAGACGCCTGACACATCCCCGATCCATGGCCCCGTCCATGGCGCATGCGGCCCTCCTGTTTGCCCGGAGCTGCGTCATCATGCTGGGCGTGATGCTGGCGCTGGCCTTCGCGCACCCGGCCACCGCTGAGATCCTGTCGTCAGACCCCGTCCCGACAACAACCCTGCACGTGACCGTTGGCAAATCAGCACCCCTCGCCGTCGCCGGCGATGTCGAGCTGATCGTCCTGTCACAGCCCGACATCGCCAAGGTGGATGAGGTCGGACCACAAAGCCTCTATGTCATCGGTCGTCAGATCGGGGCGACCAACATGCTGGTCTACGGACGCGACGCCAGACTGCTGCAGGTGGTGAATATCGAGGTCGGTTACGACGGACCCCAGTTGCGCGATGAATTGGCCGCGACCCTGCCCAACCAACAGATCACCGTGGAAAATCTGAACGGCGGGCTTCTGCTGCGCGGGACCGTTTCCACGCCGCAAGCAGCGGCTATGGCCAATGACCTGGCCGAGCGAGCCGCTGCCGGCGGCGTCATTTCGATCCTGGATGTCCGCCCCGATCAGGTTCTGCTGGAGGTACAACTGGTTGAAGTCAGTGAGGAGACGCTGCGCGATATCGGCGTCGATCTCGGCATCCAGGGCTCCGGTCTATCATTTGGCAGTGGCTCGGGTCTGATCGGGATCGATGCGCCGCAGAGCGTGCTCTCCGGCACGGGTCGGGTGGCGGGGCTGGATCTAGACGCCGTCCTGCGCACCCTTGAGCGGCGCGGGTCTGCCCGGATCCTGGCCAGGCCGCAACTTCTGACCCTGTCTGGCGAGAAGGCCAGCTTCCGGTCCGGTGGCGAGTTCCCCTTCCCGGTCCCCTCCCGCGATGGAATCATCGTCGAGTTCAAGCCCTATGGAACGGCGATATCGGTCCTGCCAACCGTCAGGCCCAACGGGCTGATCCGGCTGGATCTCAGCGCCGAGGTCAGCAGCATCGACCCACGCAACAGCCTGCGGATCGGCAACCTCACCGTCCCGGCCCTGAGCACCCGGCGCGCCGCCACCAGCCTCGAACTCCGCGATGGCGAGCGTTTCATGTTCGCGGGTCTGTTCTCGGAGGCGGAACAGGATCAGGTCAGCCAGACGCCCGGTGTGGGTGACCTGCCGCTGGTCGGCAACCTGTTCCGCGCCGTGCGCACAAAATCTCAGCGTATGCAGCTGGCCATCATCGTTACTGCCCATGTGATCGTCGGCCCCAATGCCGAGGCGGCTACGCCTCTTGAGCCCGAGGACCTTCTCTCTGCCAGCGACCCGGCGACCATGACCCGGTTTGCAGGACCGACAACGCCCGAGCCTCGCCCCAAAGGCCTGCTGAGGCGGATCAGGTCCGTGCCGATTGTGGACTCGCTCTCGCGCAAGCTGGTCTCGATCTCCCGGAAGGCGCTGGACGCGTCGGCGCGGACCTGGGGCTTTGTCGAAAGTCTGTCGCGTCACCTGGCGAGTTCGGGTCGCGTCGTCGCCGGATGACTGCCACCTAGACCGGTTTGAGGGCTTCCCGTGGTCCCGCGGGAAGCTCGACCGCCACGGTGTCTCCGGGCCGAACGTCCCCACCCGTCAGAACGATACCCATGACGCCCGCCTTGCGCACGGGATTGCCGCCCACGTCGCGGCCCAGACAGGCCGCCATCAATCCCGGCTGCAATTCGTTGAGCTGGTAGCAGGGATTGCGCAGGCCCGTGATCTCCACCACCGCACCTGCCCCGATCATCAGCCGGGCACCCTTGGGCAGGCCCAAAAGGTCAACGCCACCGGTGGTGAGGTTCTCTCCCATCAGACCCGGCATGACCCTGAAACCCTGACCTGCCAGTTCATCGAGAAGTTCACCGTGGATGAGGTGAACCTGACGCAAATTCGGCTGCGTCGGGTCCTTCGCGACGCGGCTGCGGTGCTTCACCAGGGCCCCGCAATGCGCGTCACCCTCCACGCCCTGACCCGCCACCAGTCGAATGACGTCGCAGTTGGGCTTATCCGGTCCATGGGTCGCCTTGCGGCTGACCGCGATAACAGTCGCAGGCGGCATAGTGCTGGCTCCCTGACTTGATCGAGGTCGCCCTCATCAGCGCCGAGCCTACTACGAGTTCGGATCCCGGGTCACGACCGGCGCCGCGGGATCGACGGCGGGCGGCGGGCGATAGATCGGGGGCGGTACCGGCATCGGAAGGGCCACCACGGCTCCGGCAAGGGCTTCCGATGTTGCAATAGAGGCTTCTGACTCAGGCACTGCGGTGCCCGGACTTCTCGCATAGACAGGCCTTGCTACACTCGGCCGGGTGCCGGATCTTACGACTACCGCCGCAGGTGCGGTTTCCAGAGTGGGCACCGTTGGCGTTGCGGACGTCACTTGCGGCTCCGGCGTCGGCAAAGCGGCCGTCAAGGGCGCCGCAGCGGGGGGTGCTACGGCACCTGGCACCGGCGTCTCCGCGCCCCCGCGCCCAAGCAAATATGCCAGGCCTGCCAGGCCCGCCAGACCGACGACAGCCGCCGCAATCGCCGGCATGCGCCAGCGGCGGGCTTTCGGCAGACGGGTCCTTACGGGCGCGACGAGGAGAGCCGGTGTTACGACATCAACCCGCGCCGGCGGTTCCGGCTCACTCAACGTGATCGGCGCAACGGGGACGACGGGCCCGACTTTGGGCTGCGGTCTGGGCACGCCACCGCCTGACAGCAAGCCAGTGACGGGCGGCGCATCCATCGGCCTCACGAACAGCGGGGTAATGGTCGCAGGTGGCGGCTCGGACGCCGGACGCTCCGCACCGGACAACGACCTGATGCTCATGGGTGCCTGCGGCATCCGGGGCCAGGCGCTTGGACGCGCGAAAGGATTGTCGTCAGGATCGGAGGACATCGGCGCGAGTCTCAGCTTGGAGTTGGGCCGGAGTAAGACCTGAGCTGACGACGGCGCGCCAGAATGATCGCCAGATCATAGGGTATGGCGACCATTTCGCGCAGGCTCATCTTGATCCAGTGCCGCTGGCTGGCCCGTCCCCGCCCTCTTGGAACCGGCCCGCGCGACGAGGCCACGCCCAGCACACTCAGCATCAGCCGTATACGCGGCAGGTGATAGTCGTCGCTACATACGATCACCCGTGATGCAGCCTGTGACCGGATCTGGCCAAGGGTCACCACCACGCTCTGCAGGGTGTCCAGACTGGCCTCGTCCAGGATCAGCCGCTCGAGCGCCACCCCGTGCCGAACAAGCACCTCGGCCATCACCGAGGCCTCCGAACCGCCCCAGCGTCCGACCCCACCGGAACACAGCACGCGCGCGGTCGGATGGGCGGCGGCGGCGGCGTGGCCATATTCGATCCGGCCCTGGAGCGACGGAGAAGGCCCGCCGCCGGGCAGCACCGCCGCGCCGAAGATCACAATCAGCGGCGTCCCGTTCATCGACCTGCGATCAGCCCGTCAGCCGTTCAGCGGCGGATGATAGTTTTCCACCAGATCCAGCCGCTCGGCCTCACGAACCGCGCGGGTAACGTTCAGACGCGTCAGCAAGGTGGCCGCAGCATACTTCCGACGCGCGTTTTCCAGATCGGCCCGCCAGGTCTGGCTGGCCAGATTGTCGGTCTCACCCGCGTAGACGACATTGGTGCCCTGAGTGGTCAGTTCCGCGATCACATAGTTGGCCCCGGCCGGCGGCAAAAAGCGGTTCTCATCCAGTGGGCTGTAGCGGTATCTCGTACCGGAAGCCCCGGCGAGGTCGATCTGGCGGGTCACTCTGCACTCCTGACTCTGACCGCGGGCCACGCGGCGTGGCAGACGGCCCATTCAATACACCATCACCATCAAGCAGGCGGCGATAGTTGTGGCTTGCCCGGTCCCGGACCATCGCGTGATGCTTAGCCGAACGAATACGACCAAATCGGGGCTCGGCTTGACTATGGTCAATCCGGGCCGGGGCCTGCCTTGTGGAACAATCTGCGCCATATGAACGTTTGGCGCGAGCCCGTCTCTGCTAATGTGATGTTTCGATCAGGGAGCCAACAATCAACCCGCCAGGACTGGACAGCCGCCTCGCCTGCTTGGACAACTCCTGACATGGAGAAGGCGGCCGAATTCAGTCTGCTCGAAGCTGCGGATCGTCCCACGGCGGTTCTGAGCGGCGACTGGACCACAACCCATCTTGGACGTACCGGCGAAGCCTTGAGTCAAGCCGTGGCGGGTCGCTCGGATGTCAGCTTTGACCTGACCCAGGTGCGACGCCTGGATACGGCCGGTGCGTTCGCCGTGGTGCGTGCGGCGGGGGATGGCCTGGATTTCGAGCGGGTTTCGGCGCGACCGGAGTCGCGGCGGTTGCTCCAACTGGTTGACACCGCCTATCGCGTTAAACCTGTGATCCGCGTGGAGCCTCGCGGTTTTCACCAGATGACGATCCGCATCGGTAAGGGCGTTGTCAGCCTGGGCCAGGAATTCCTCGATACCATGGCCTTTCAGGGTCATCTTTTGATGGCCACGCTGCGAACGGCAGGACGCTTCTTTACCTCGCCGGGCAAGATCCGTTGGGCACCGATCTTTTCGCAGATGGAACGCGCGGGTCTGGATGCCATTCCCATCGTTGCCGTCACGACGTTCTTCATCGGTGCCGTCGTGGCCCTGCTGGGCGTCAACATGCTACGGCAGTTCGGCGCGGAGGTGTTTGTTGTCGAGTTGATCGGCGTCTCGATGATCCGGGAATTCAACATTGTCATCACCGCTGTCTTATTGTCCGGCCGATCCGCCTCGGCCTTTGCCGCTGAGCTGGGCTCCATGAAGATGACCCAGGAGGTGGACGCTATGCAGGTCATGGGGGTCGATCCATTCGAAGCCCTGGTCCTGCCCCGTTTCATCGCCATGCTGGTCACCATCCCGCTGCTGACGTTCATTGCCACCCTGGCCGGATTGCTGGGCGGCCTGGTCGTGACCTGGTCGATGCTGGGGCTGGGCCCGGTCTTCTTCCTGCAGCGGATTGTCGACAGTGTCGGACCCACACACTTCTACATCGCACTCACCAAGGCCCCGGTGATGGCGGGTGTGATTGCCGGGATCGGCTGTCGTCAGGGATTGCTGGTCGGCGGCGACGTAGAATCGCTTGGCCGGCGTGTCACGGCCGCCGTGGTTCATTCCATCTTCGCCGTCATTATGCTGGACGCGATTTTCGCGATCATTTTCATGCAGCTCGACATATGACCGACGCCCACCCTGAAAAAAATGCAACCGACGAGCAGTTGCTGGATCAGGACGGTCCGGCGATCGAGGTCCGCAGCCTTTGCACCCGGTTCGGTGATCACATTGTGCATGACGGTCTCGACCTCATGGTCAAACGCGGCGAAGTGATGGGCGTGGTCGGAGGTTCGGGATCGGGCAAGTCCGTGTTGCTGAACACCATCATCGGACTGCGCAATCCCGATGCGGGCGCGATCACCGTGTTCGGCCAGGAACTCCAGCGAGCGTCGCGTCGTCGATGGAGTGCGCTGGAGCGTTCGTGGGGCGTTCTGTTTCAGGCCGGTGCGCTGTTCTCCAACCTGACCGTTCGTGAAAACGTGGCGGCCCCGATGTTCGAACATACCGACCTCTCGCGTCACGACGCCTATCAACTGGCTGATCTAAAGATCGCCATGGTCGGCCTTCGCCCTGAGGCCGGCTCGCTCAAGCCCTCCGAGCTCTCGGGCGGTATGCGAAAGCGGGCCGGTCTGGCGCGGGCACTGGCGCTCGATCCCGAACTGCTGTTTCTGGACGAACCCACCGCAGGCCTCGATCCGATCGGTGCAGCCGCTTTCGACGATCTGCTCAAGGATTTGTCGGACAGCCTGGACCTGACCGTCTTCATGATCACCCATGACCTGGATACGCTCTATAAGATCACCGACCGGGTGGCTGTTATTGCCGACAAGGCCGTCGTGGCAGTCGCGCCGGTGAGCGAGCTTGAGACCTCGGACCATCCCTGGATCCAGGAGTATTTCCTGGGAGATCGCGGCCGTGCCGCCCGGGCCTCACAAACCAGGACGAGCCGCTGATGGAAAAAAACGCCAACTACGCCTTGGTAGGCCTTTCGACCCTGATCCTGACCATTGCGCTGGCCGTGTTCATCGTCTGGATTGCCCAGTTACGGATCAATGCCGAATTCGATCTTTACGACATTGTCTTCGAAGGACCTGTCCGAGGGCTCTCCGAGGGCGGCGAGGTCCACTTCAACGGAATCAAGGTTGGCGAGGTCACCAAGATAGAGCTCGACAAAGCCAATCCCAAGAACGTCATCGCACGCGCCCGCGTGACTGAGGACGTGCCGATCCGGATCGATTCCTACGCGACCCTGGAACCCCAGGGCATCACCGGTCTGAACTATGTCCAGATCATCGCCGGGACCTCGACCAAGCAGTTGCTCAAGGACTATTCGGACGCACGCTGCCAGAAGATGGCGGGCGGATGTGTCCCGCGTCTGGCCAGCCGACGCAGCACCTTTGCCGACCTGCTGGAGGGTGGCGGCACCGTCCTGACGCGCTCGATCGAGGCGCTGGATCGCTTGAACCGGGTGCTTTCGGATCAGAACGTCCGAACCTTTTCGGCGGCCCTGTCCGACGTTCAGGCCGTTACAGCCGAATTGCGCGAGCGCAAGACACTGATTGCCGACATTCAGACGGCGGTACAAAGGATCGAAGAGGCGACAGCAGAGGTCGCCCTGCTTTCACGGTCTGCGAGAGACGTTGTGGATGGCGACGGCAAGCGGGCCATCAGAAGCCTCGCCGATGCCGCCGAAGAGGCCCGTGCCGCAGCCAAGGATGCGCGATCAATGATCAGCCGACTGGAAGGGCCGGCGGCGGATTTCGCCACCAATGGCCTGCCGCAAGTCACTGCCGCTGTAATCCAGCTCCAGACCTCCGCGGAGTCGCTTGAACGCCTGATCAATGAAGTTCAATCCAGCCCGACGAGCGCGCTTGGCAAGCCCGGCGCCAAAGAGGTGAAGGTGCCCAAATGATACGCCCTCCCGCCCTCCTTCGCCTGGCGCTGTCTACGGCCACGGTGCTCGCGCTCTCAGGCTGCATAACTCTGCTGCCCAAGACCAAACCGGTTGATCTCTTCCGGTTTGGCGAGGTTGGTGCGGTCGTCTCGCCGAATGCCTCGACGAGCTCGGTTGGCGTTTTTCGCGCCAGCAGCCTGTTTCAGCGTGAAGCCGGGGGCGACCAACTGGTCACTGTCACAGCCGGCAAGGTCGCCTATCTCGCAGAAACCCGGTGGGTCGCGCCGGCGGTCGTCCTGTGGGATGCCGCCGTCCTGACAGCCTTTGACGCCGACCCAGGCCCCGCGCGTCTGATTTCGCGCGGCGAGGCCGGAAAGGTCGACTATGTTCTGCGCCTGGACGTCCGCAATTTCGAGACTCGCTACGACAAGGGTCCAAAGGCGGCACCCAGCGTTGTCGTCCGTGTCCGGGCTTCGCTGACCAGCGGGTCGAACCGCACCCTCACCGGCGAACGGATATTCGAGGCGCAGATCGCCGCCGCCGACAACCGTGTCTCGGACATCATCCCGGCCTATGATCGCGCAGTGGCCGAGGTGCTGAAAGACATCGTGGCCTGGACCAACGCAACGGCGGTTCCGGGCTAATGATCGATCCCGGCCTGGAGCTTGGCGGCCTTGATGGTGTTC
>JANORH010000159.1:0-24114 GCA_031415215.1 Alphaproteobacteria bacterium
AAGGCCCTGAAGCGAACCTCGCCGTAGTCGAAGCGATCATCGACGGTGACGTCGGCATCGGTGAAATCGAACTCGGTGGCTTCGGCTAGCGAGATGCCATGCTTGGCGAAATTGGCGGCGTCCTTCGCGGGGTCGAACTCAGTTCTCACGGCTATTTTGTATATACAATCCTGATGCCACGCAAACTAAATCGTATATACATTCTGCATGACCAGTGATTTGCTCGTCAGCAAATCTGGGTGGCGGCCTCGAAGGGACTCGAACCCCCGACCTTGGCTTTAGGAAAGCCCTGCTCTATCCGGCTGAGCTACGAGGCCACGCGGACGGGGTCGTAGCGCATTGCGGCCCCGGTGCCAAAATGAAAACGCCCGGCGGTGAGGCCGGGCGTTATGGTCAAGTGTTCTGATGCGATCAGGCTGCCGCAGCTGCGGCTACGACCGGGGCCTTCAGCAGCGACTTGTTCAGCATGACAATGGCCGCATCGCGGTCGATCCGCTCAATCGCGGCGACTTCGCGGGCCATGCGGTCCAGGGCTGATTCGTACAGCTGGCGCTCGGAATAGGACTGCTCCGGCTGGTTGTCGGCGCGGTGCAGGTCGCGCACGACCTCGGCGATGGAGATCAAGTCGCCGGAGTTGATCTTGGCTTCGTATTCCTGGGCGCGACGCGACCACATGGTGCGCTTCACGCGGGCACGACCTTTGAGCGTCGTCAGGGCTTTGGAGACCACACCGGTTTCGGCCAGCGAGCGCAGGCCCGCCGTCTTGGCCTTGGCAGTGGGAACGCGCAGGGTCATTTTTTCATGGTCAAAGGTGATCACATAGACTTCGAGTTGCATGCCGGCCACTTCCTGGACCTCAACACCCTGCACCTGGCCCACGCCGTGGGCCGGATAGACGACGTGATCGCCAACCGAAAATTCGTGACCGCTCTTGCTCATCGGAGATACCTCTAAAAATGCGTCCGCGTTGCTGCGGAGCTACCCTGGAGAGACCCCGGAACAGCGACAAAAACTTCCCTTCCGCGAATGGCCCGCGGCGGAGATAGTGCTGCATCCGGAAGCTGACCTGTTAAGACACCCTTCGCTCGTTCCGACCACGCCGTCGGACGGCTGTTCTTGATTTCAACGACCAATTCGGGCGAGGCCCAACCATCGTGTCAAAGACGACCCTAGCACAAAAACTAGCGGAAAGAAAGGGTTGGCCCGACGATCAGGTATGCTGGAGGACCACGTTCAGGACCCGCGACCGGGTTTTTCGGAGAAGTACTTCTCGAACTTGCCCTCTTCACGCTCGAACGCATCGGCGTCGGCCGGAGCCTCGCCCTTAACCGTAATGTTCGGCCAGATCCTGGCGTAGTCGGTGTTGATCTTCAGCCATTTGCCGTCGGGATCATCCTCGGTATCCGGCTTGATGGCGTCGACGGGGCATTCCGGTTCGCAGACGCCGCAGTCGATGCATTCCTCGGGGCTGATCGCCAGGAAGTTCTCGCCTTCATAAAAGCAGTCGACCGGACACACTTCTACACAGTCCATGTACTTACATTTGATGCAGGCGTCGGTGACGATGTAGGTCATGGGAAGCGGTCGGACTCCACCCGTGTCGAGAGGCGCGGGTTTTTCACGGTGCCACCGCCACTTGTCAATGCTGGCGCGCAGCGCGGACCCACAGGAATTCTGGGGTCGGGGATAGGTGCGGGCTGTGGCGATCACGTCGCGGACCCCGCTTCACCGGTGACCGGAGCCGATTGGTCCTTGCGTTGGAGGGCGGCCTAAATGATATAAGACTATATCTTTTGAGGAAGGTCGAAGCTGGAGCCGATGGACCGTTCCGCCCCCATTCCGGCGATGACGCTTGTAGAGAAAGTGATCGCGCGAGCGGCCGGTCGGGAGGCTGTGCGCACGGGGGAAATCCTCACGGCAAAGGTGGATTTCGCCTTCGCGCATGACAGCTCGGGACCTCGCCGTTGGCGGCCCTATCTGGAACAACTAGGGGTCGGAATCTGGGACCCGTCGAAGGTCGCCCTGGTCTCGGACCACTATGTGCCCGCAGTCGACGCAGAGTCGGCGGCCATCCTCCGCGATGCCCGCGCGTTCGCCCGCGACTATGGGGTCGGCGCGTTTTTCGACATGGTCGGCATCTGCCATCTGGTGCTGCCCGAGCATGGACTGATCCGCCCCGGTGCGTTTATCGCAGGCGGCGACTCCCATACCCCGATGGCCGGCGCTTTTGGAACCTATGCTGCGGGCTATGGTGCCACGGACATGGCCGCCATCGTGGCCACGGGGGAAACCTGGCTGAGCGTGCCGCAGACCGTTCGGGTCGAGTGGTCGGGTGCGTTCCAGCCGGGTGTGGTGGCCAAGGACATCATGCTGTTCCTGTGCCGCGAGCTTGGCCTGGACAATGCGTTTGCGGCCGTTGAGTACGGCGGACCTGCCGTGGATGCCATGAGCATGCCGGAACGCATGGTGCTGGCCAACATGGCCGCCGAGCTGGGGTTCGAGACCGGCGTCATGGCACCGGATCGCATTACCTTTGACTATCTGGCCGCGCGAGGGTGCCCCGTGACCGATGAAGCGGCGGCCACAGCACTACGTTCCGATCCGGACTGTACCTATCGCGCGGTTCATCGGTTTGACGCCGCCCGGCTGGCACCGCAGATCGCGCGACCTCATGCACCGGACAATGTGATCGCCGCTGACCAACTGGGCGACGTGACGATTGACCAGGCTTATATCGGCGCCTGTGTTGGAGCCAAACTGAGCGATCTGAGGATGGCGGCCGAGGTGCTTCAGGGCCGCAAGGTTGCGCCCGGCGTGCGCCTGCTGGTTGCGCCGGCGTCGTCCAGCACGACGGAGCAGGCCGCACGCGAAGGGCTGTTGACCACCCTGCTGGAAGCCGGGGCCATTCTGCTGCCGTCGGGCTGCGGGGCCTGCGCCGGCATGGGGGCGGGGCTGCTGGCGGCGGGGGAGGTCTGCATCTCGTCGACCAACCGGAACTTCCGAGGCCGCATGGGCCACAATGACGCCCAGGTCTATCTGGGCTCGCCCTATTCCGTGGCCGCCGCCGCAGTGGCCGGCCGGATTGTCGATCCACGCCCGATGCTGGCGACGCCGAAAGTTGCGGCATGAGCGGTACACCGAAGACCGGCCGCGCCTTTGTGTTCGGCGACAATATAGACACCGACGTGCTGGCACCGGGATCGCTGATGAAGCTGTCGCCCGAAGCTTTGGCCACCCATTGTCTGGAAGCGGTGGATCCGGGGTTTGCGGGTGCTGTCAGATCGGGCGACGTGTTGGTCGCAGGTGCCAATTTCGGGCTGGGCTCGTCGCGCGAACAGGCGGCGGTGTCGCTGAAAATACTGGGCATCCAGGCGGTGCTGGCGACATCCTTCGCGCGGATTTTCTGGCGCAATGCCATCAATCTGGGCCTTCCGGCGCTGGTGTTTCCAGACGCGCGTGAGATCGCAGGCGGTGACCAGCTCTCGCTGGATACAGCGTCTGGGCGCATCGAAAATCTGACGCAGAACCGGAGTTATGTGATTCAACCCTTGCCCAGCCATCTTCTTCAGATGATCGCCGATGGCGGTCTCATCCCGCATCTGCAGCGCCGGTTTCAGGGGCACGCGGCATGAGCCCGGCCTTTCTCCAGCGCCTCAAGACTGGCCCTTCGGTGCTGGCCCCTGGTGCCTATGACGCCCTTTCGGCGTTGCTGATCGAGCAGGCCGGCTTTGAAGCGGTCTACGTCTCGGGCGCTTCGGTTGCCTATACCCAGTTGGGCCGGCCCGACATTGGTCTGGTCAGTTTCGACCAGGTCGCTGATGTCGTCAGTCGGATGCGTGAGCGGGTCAGTCTGCCGATCATCGTTGACGCTGACACCGGATTCGGCAACGCCCTGAATGTCCAGCGTACGGTCCGGGTGCTGGAACGGTTTGGCGCCAATGCCATCCAGATCGAGGACCAGGATTTTCCCAAGCGCTGCGGACACCTGGCCGGCAAGAAGCTGATCCCGGCGCTTGAGATGGTCGGCAAGATCCACGCCGCCTGCGACGCCCGGGATCAGGCGCTGATCATCGCACGGACCGACGCCATCGCCGTGGAGGGCTTCGAGGCCGCACTGGACCGGGCGTCGGCCTATGTCGAGGCCGGTGCGGACATCATCTTCGTAGAAGCCCCCCGGACGCTGGACGAGATGAACCGTGTCGTTGAAGTGCTGGGCCCCCGTGTGCCACTGATCGCCAACATGGTGGAGGGCGGCATGACGCCGATCCTCAGCCTGACCGAACTTGATGCGCTGGGGTTCCGGCTGGCGATCTCGCCGGGTGCCATGGTCCGCGCGATCATCCCGCAGATGGAGGCCTTCCTGGCCAGCTTGAAGACGCACGGCGCTACCTCGCCGTTTGCCGACCGGATGACCGACCTGGCCGGGGTCAACCAGCGGATCGGCCTGGACGACATGATCGCTCTGGGTGCCATGTATGAGCCGCGCGCCAAGCGGGCGGCGGAATAGGGATCGCCGGGCATGGTTGCCGACCCCAACCTCTACGACTACTGGCCTTATCGGGATCGACCGAAGATTGTCTGGCCGGGGGCTAAGAAGCTGGCCTTCTGGGTCGCGCCCAACATCGAATTCTACGAATACGATCCTCCGAAAAATCCCTCGCGACCGGGTTGGCCCAAGCCGTCTCCTGACGTGGTGGGCTATTCACAGCGCGACTGGGGAAACCGGGTCGGCCATTGGCGGCTGATGGAGCTGATGGACAAGTACGGCGCCCGGGGCTCGGTATCGCTATCCATCGGCCTGATTGACCACCATCCGGAGATTATCGAGGCCTGCGTGGCCCGGAACTGGGAGTTCTTCAGCCACGGAATCTACAACACCCGCTTCTCGTACGGCATGAGCGAGGCCCAGGAGCGCGCGGTGCTGGAGGATTGTATCGCCACCGTACAACGGGCCACCGGCCAACGGATTCGCGGCTATCTGGCCCCGGCGCTGACCCACACCGAACGCACGCTGGACCTGATCGCCGAGTATGATTTCTGGTATACCTGCGACCTGTTCCAGGACGACCAGCCGCAACCGGTGAAGACCCGCACCGGAAAGCTGATGTCGATGCCCTATTCGCTGGAGGTGAACGACGTCATCACCTACGGCGCGCTGGCTATGACGCCGCAGCGCTATGCCGATGTGCTCAAGCGCCACTTCGATCAGCTGCTGGAAGAGGGGGCCGAGAGCGGCACGGTGATGTGCATTCCGCTGCACGCCTATCTGGTCAGCCAGCCACACAGGATCGCAGCGTTCGAGAACGCCCTGGCCTACATCACCGGACATCCCGACGTTTGGGTGACGACGGCGGCGGAGATCGCCGGCTTCTATCGGGACAACTGCTGGGACCAGACGGTCGCCGACATCGCCCGGCGCGGCCTGGCGACCGGTGGGACGGGGTTTGCGCCATGAGCCTGCCCGACGACTATCTGACCTATCCGCACCGGTCCTACGGCATGGACCAGGACCGCTACGCCTGGCGACCGGTCACCGAGCGTGCGCCGATCACCTGGCCGGGCGGACAACCCCTGGCGGTGATGATTGTGGTCCCTGTCGAGCACCATACTCTGGAACCTTCAGGTAAGCCGTTCAAACCCCCCGGTGCCATGCAGACGCCCTATCCGGACCTGCGCCACTACACGACGCGGGACTATGGCAATCGGGTGGGTGTGTTCCGGATTCTCAAGGAACTCAAGGCTGCTGGATTGCGCGCAACGTTCCCGGTGAACGCAGATCAACTCGACCGGCTTAGGCCGCTGATCGACGCCATCCTCGCCGACGGCCACGAGATCGCCGCTCATGGCCTCGCCGCCGACCATATCCACTGGAGCGGTCTGGAGCCGGGGGTCGAAGTTGGCTGGATTGCACAAGTTCGCAACCGATTTGACGCGGCAGGTCTCAAACCCCGCGTCTGGATGAGCCCGGCCCGCCAGCAGTCGTTTGCGACACTGGATCTGATTGTGGAACAGGGATTCGATATCTGCCTGGACTGGGAAATCGACGAGGTACCGGTCAGGCTCCGGACCAATACCGGCGGATTGACCGCTCTTCCGCTGTCGAACGAGCTCGACGACCGCTGCCTGCTGATCGACCGCCGCCAGACCGAGGACGAGTGGGCGGATCAGATTCTGGAAGCCGGTCGTTATCTATCGACCGATGCCGACCGGTTCGGTGGTCGCATGCTGGGGTTCACGCTGACCCCCTACGTCATCGGCCAGCCGTTCCGAATCCCGGCGCTCCGCCGGATGCTGGCCGGGCTGGGCGACCTGAATGTCTGGACGGCGACGGCGGCGCAGATTACCGACGCGACCGCATGACCAAGGTCACCGCGACATCGGCAAGCCATCCAGCACCTCGTTGAGCTCGATATAGTGGCCGTCCGGATCGTAGAAGGCCGAGAACATCACATTGATCACGCCCTTGCCGTCGTAGGACGGATAGCTGGTGGGGTGCGGTGCCTCATCGACCTTGACGCCCATGGCCTTGGCCTTGTCGAATTTTGCCTGCAGACCCTTGGTGTTGAATACCAGCACGATATCGCCGGGAGACAGGTCGCCGCTGGTCTTGGCGGGCCGGGGCGCGCGGACAGGCTTGGTGTATTGCATCAGCCCGATCTGGCCCACGTAGTCGTCATTGGCGCGCAGGAACACCAGATGTAGCGAGCGCTCGGCGCTGGCGTCATCCTTGGCGGCGCGAGGTGAGCGGATGATGTTGTCGTAGGTGACTTTCATACCCAGCGCATCGCGGTAGAACTTCAGCGACGCCTCTATGTCCCTGACCACCAGCGTGGTGCGGCGCAGGTCCATCGGCAGGCGTTCGGCTTCGGGCACCGGTTTTGCCATGACCGGGACCGCGACCAGCAGCGCCATCAGGGCAGCCAGCAGCGCTAGCGTTTTTCGAGCCATTCGATCACCTCCGAAACCGACACGACGTCGGCGTACTTGAGTTGCAGGTCCGTCAGGTTGGCGTAGTGGTAGCTCTCGTGTTTGTCGGCCACGCACTCTTCGGCGACAATGGTGCGATAGCCGTGGCTCAGGGCATCCACTGCGGTCGCCCGCACGCAGCCAGATGTCGAGCCGCCGGTCACCAGTACGGTGTCAACCTTGTGCCAGACCAGATAGCTGGCCAGCGGGGTTTCGAAAAACGCGCTGGGCATGCGCTTGGAATAGATCAGGTCGCGCGCGAGATCGATCTCGCAGCGCTGATCGAAGGCATGGCGGTCGCTGCCGTCCTTGATGTTCTGCAGGCTATCGGGCGTGTCGGTGCGGGTTCCCCAAACGCCTGCGTCTCCCGCGTCAGGTTTGTACGCCACATGGCTCCAGATCACCGGCATTGCCCTGGTCCGCGCCAGGGCCGAGACCTGGTTGACGTAGCCGATCTGGTTCGGGTCGGTGACATAGGCGGTTTTGGGAAACAGGTCGGGCCGCGTGTAGGCCTGCTGGAAATCCACATTCACCACGGCCAGCCGTTCGCCGAAGCCGAACCGCGCCCGTGCCGGATTGGCCTTCACCGCCTCATAGATTTCGCGCGCGGTCTGGCCGGAGCGCGCCATTGTTGGCTCAAAGGGCGGGAGCGTGGTCACAGCCTGATGATCTCCTTCGAGGCAGTTCGGGTTGATTGTGACCCTTATGCATCAATCGCACATCAACGATACCGGCCACCTCGGCAAGGGATTTGTCCGGACCTTTGAATGGTATAAACATATACCATTCGCTCAATTCGCCAAGCGTGGTTGGCGGCGGGGCAGGCCAAGGGGAATTTCGGCATGAAACTTCGTCTCATCCTGTTAATGACCGTGTCTGCAACGTCACTTGCAGCGATCACCGTGCCGGCCCTGGCCCAGCCCGCGCCCGCCGCTCTTGAAGAGGTGATCGTCACCGCCCAGCGCCGCGCCCAGAACGTTCAGGACGTGCCGCTGGCCGTCACCGCCTTCAGCCAGCAGCAACTTGAAGCCGCCCAGATCGACGACGCCGCCGATCTGGTTCGATTTACCCCCAGCGTCACGGGGGGACTGAACACTGGCACCGGCTCGGCGCTTAGTTTCTACATCCGCGGCCTGGGCTCAACCGAACAGGTTGCCACCTTCGACGTGCCGGTCGCCACCTACGTCGATGAAATCTACTACGCGCGTCAAAGTGCCAATGCCGTCTCGCTGTTCGACATAGAGCGGGTTGAGGTGCTGCGCGGCCCGCAAGGCACCCTGTTTGGTCGCAATACCACCGGTGGCGCGGTGTCGATTGTAACCCGAAAGCCCGCCTCGGAACCCGGTGGTTTCATCGAGGGTGCCGTTGGCAGCTTTGACAAGCGGATGGTGCGGGGCTCGGTAGACCTGCCGCTCAGCGACACCCTGCTGACCAAGATCTCGGCTTTTTCGGTCAAGGATGACGGCTATTCCAAAAGCGTCACCACCGGCGAGAACCTGAACGCCGAAGAGTCATGGGGCGTGCGCGGCGCGGTGCGCTGGATGCCAACCGAAGCCGTCACCTGGGATGTGTCGGTTGACTATATCGACCAGTCCAGGACCACGATCGGCTCCAGCCCTGTGGATCCTGAATATGTCAGCCGCTCTGGTCTGCGGTATTCGGACTGCGGCGACGACGCCATCAAGAACCTGTTGTCGCTGAGCCGGGGAAACTGCGCCAACGTCCGCACTGGCGGCCTGACCTCGAACCTCGACTGGAATGTCGGCTTTGGCACGCTCAGCTTCATCACCGGCTATCGCCAGATCAACCAATCGTTCTCGCTGGACTTCTTCAACGGGGTGGGACCGCGCGGCGGTTATGCCATCGCCAACGAGGTCCAAAACGAGCAATACACCCAGGAGTTGAAGCTGGTCGGCGACATCGGCAAGCTGAGCTACGTAGCCGGTGCCTTTTACCTGGACGAGGATAGCAAGACTTCAGAGGTAGACGTGTTCGGCGTGCTGCTGGCCGACTGGCAACTGAACAATTCCACCAAGTCCTACGCCGCCTACGTGCAAGGCGACTTCGCGGTCACCGAGCAACTGACCTTCACCCTTGGTGGTCGGATCACCACCGAGAAAAAGCGTTTCGGCTATATCGATGGCGTCAAGGCCAGCTACCCCACCGGCCTGATCGTCGCGGTTCCGGCGCTGATCAACCGCCCGACCACGGCGAATGTGGTGTCGCGCGGTATCCCGCTGTCCCAGAAGGCCGACAAGTTCACCCCGCGTGTCGCCGTCAGCTACAAGATCGATGACGACAAGATGGTGTTCGCCTCGTTCACCAAGGGATTCAAGTCCGGTGGCTGGAACACCCGGGTCACCAATGTCGGCGCGGTGACCATCTTCGGCCCCGAGACCGCCTATTCCTATGAAGCCGGCGCCCGGACGGAGTGGTTCAACAGGAGCCTGCGGCTGAACGCCACGCTCTATCATGAGGACGTCAAGGACCTGCAGCTGCTGTCCGGCGCGGGCACTGTGTTTTCCACCCGCAATGCAGGTGATCTTCGCGCCACGGGCTTCGAGCTGGAGTTCTATGCCACGCCGTTTGAGGGCATGACCATCTTCGGATCCGGCTCGATCAGTGACAAACACTATCGCAACGTACCGGCGGCCGTCGGCGTGGGCGGGGTGCCCTGCACCAACACGCCTGAGCCTGCCAACTGCACCACAGTCCGCGATACCCCCGTCCGCTTCCCGGATCAGCAGGGAACGCTGGGCTTCAGCTATCGTCACCCGCTGGCGGCACTGGAATCGTCGCTGACCTTCAACATGGCAGCCAGCTTCTCGGGTCGCTACTGGAGCAGCACCTACAACGACACGCCCACCGTCACGGCTATCCCCTTCGGTCAGACCTCAGCGGTAAATCGTCTGCTGTCGCACGCGCCGGTGACCACCGTCGTGAATGCCGGTCTGGTGTTGCGGACGGACAATGACCACTGGGAGGCGGCGCTGGAGTGCTCCAACTGCGCCGAAGAGTACTACGCCACCTCGTCGCTGTTCGGCTTCGGCTATTACAACGACCCGCGCCGCGTGACCTTCCGGGTAAAGTACCGCTACTGATCCGCGAACGGACGGCCTGACGATCAGGCCGTCCGTCTCTCAGTCGCCTTCGCGGAAGGCCGAAAGCGGGACCGGTTTGCCGGTGTTGGCGATCAGCGCTTGTCGTCGATAGAACCGTGCCAGCCCGTCAGCGCCCATCCGCGACGGGCCGATGCCGGAGGCCTTGAAACTCTGTTTGGCCGCTTCGTAGAAGACGGCCGTCATGGCGGCATCATTCAGGCTGATGGCACCCGCCTCCAGTCGCCGCCCGACGGCTTCGGCCTGGTCCAGAGTCCCGGCGAACACGGCGGCCGACAGGCCATAGTCTCCGAAGTTGGCCAGGGCGACGGCCTCATCGATGGTGTCGAAAGGCATAACCGGCAGGATCGGGCCGAAGGTCTCGTCGCGCATCACCGCCATGTCGTGAGTGACGTCGGCCAGCACCGTGGGGCGTAGCCACAGGCCGCCGCCGTGGTGTTCGATCTCGCCGCCGGTGAGCACCCGCGCACCTTTCGTCCTGGCGTCTTCGATCTGGGCGGCCAGGATGTCGGCCTGCCGCGCGAAGATGATCGGCCCGATCTGGCCCAGGTTGATGTCCGGCCAGTTCAACTGAACGGCGGCGGCTTTTTCGGAAAGCATGAGCACAAATGCGTCGTGGATGGAGCGCTGCACATAGATCCGCTCGATGGACTGGCAGGCCTGACCGGTCGACAGGACCGACCCGCGCAGGGCGGCATCGGTGGCGGCTCCCAGATCGGCGTCGGCCAGCACGATCAGGGGATCCTTGCCACCCAGTTCCAGGAACGCCGGGACCAGTCGACCGGCGGCCTGCAGGGCAACCTTGCGACCGGTGGCGACGGAGCCGGTGAAACAGATACAATCCACCTGATCGATCAGCGCCTGACCAGTTTCGCCGTCGCCGGGCAGGATCTGCAGAATGGCCTCAAGGCCGTCTGTTGCGGCAATGGCCTCGACGAGCGGCTGGATGAACCGGGGGGTGACTTCCGACGGTTTGACGATCACCGCACATCCGGCAACCAGCGCGGGGATTGCGTCAATCATCCCCAGCAGCAACGGGAAGTTCCAGGGGCTGACGACGCCAACCAGACCATACGGCCGCCAGTTGGGCGCGTGGCGGACATGAGGCATGGCGCGGCCCTCGGTCCAACCCCGGGGCATGAGGGTGGGTGCGAGCGCGGTCCAGCCGGCCATGGAGCCGATGACGCTGTCGATCTCCTGACCGGCGATGCGACGGCGTCCGGTGTCGACTTGCAGCGCCGTGTGCAGTGCCTCGCGGCGGGCGGCCAGTTCAGCGGCGAACCGGGCCATGACGGTTGCGCGGCCTGAAAAACCAAGATCAGCCCAGGCGGGCTGAGCCAGTCGGGCTCGCTCACAGGCTACGACGACCTCTGCGGGGGGCGGGACGTCGAAACTGTAATCCAGCGCCCCGGTCCTGGGGTTGCGCGCGGTCAGCCGCCTCAAAGACCAAGCCCTCCGGGATTCAACCGGCCATCGGGGTCGACGGCGGCCTTCAGGGTGCGCGTGATCGTCTGGCTGGCGGGATCGCGGCTGGCCAGCCAGGGATAGGTGCGACCAACCTGGAAGTGGGCGGCACCGAAGGTCTCGAACACGCCCACCACACCACGACGTGCTTCGGCCACCAATGCGGTCGCCTCAGGATTCTCCGCATGCTTGCGCAGTTTGGCCAGCATCCCGGCGTCGACGGTGGCTTCGTGCAGCTCGCGGCGCGCCTCGGGCCAGAAGAACACCGGCTCGATCAGGAAGGCGTTGGTGGATAGCGTGGTCAGCATCATACCGGTGTAAACCCCGGCGGCCTCGAAGCGGTCGGCCATCCCGGCGAACAGGGCCTCGATAGCCTGATGACAAGCCTCGGCCTGCGACAGGGCGACAATGCCGTGGATCGGCACCCAACGTTCCCCATCCGGCCCCAGGATGTTGTTCAGCGGCGTGAACGGCTGGGCGCGGATCACCCGGGGGATGGTGGCCTCGGTTTCGCGCCCGCCCGCGGCCAGCGCAATGCGCCGCACCTCGGCCAGATCAGCATCGACCGCTGCCTGCGAGCGGCCTTCCGCCACCAGATGCAGTGACCACTCTGAAACCGACAGAAAGCCCCGCCCGGCGACGGCCATCTTGAAGGCGTCCTTCACACCTTTTGCCAGCGACGCCGCGCCCTTGACCACCTGGCCCATGGCCATCACGCCGGACAGGATCGAGGCGCGTCGGACCCGGACATCGGCCAGCGCCGGATCAAACCCGATCAGCTCGCAGGTGATCCCGGCCCGCGTGATCTCGGCCCCGGCTTCGAACAGTCCCTTGGCCTTGGCGAAGGCGAACGAGACGCAGCCCTCAAAGGCCGGCGTGCGGATCAGGCGCAGCGTGATCTCTGCCTTCACCCCGAACGCGCCCGCATCGCCGCAGAACAGCCCGGTCAGGTCGGGTCCATAGTGGCGATAGAACGGGTGGGCCCCCTTGCCCGCCGCGCCAGTGCGCAACACCTGGCTGTCCGCCAGCACTACGGCGACGCCGACCACGCTCTCGCTGGTGGTGCCGTAATGGCCGGCTCCGAAGATGGCATTCAGCTGGGATAGTCCACCGCCGATGGTCGATGAGATTCCCGATAGCGGTCCCCAGAACGGCGTCCGCAATCCCAGAGGCTTCAGAGTTTCGTAGAGGGTCTTCCAGGTGCAGCCCGCCTCGACGGTCACCGTCATGTCCGGCGCATTGACCTCCAGCACGCGGTCCATCTGCGACAGGTCAATCGTCACCGTGGGTGCCGGGCCGGGCACGTAGCCAGCGGTATAGCTCATGCCGCCGCCCCGGATGGCCAGGGCCATGCCGCGACCGGTCGCCTCGGATACGCTGCGGCTCAGCGACGCGGTGTCCCGGGGGGTGACGACCAGTTCGGCGATGCTGTCGCCTGCGCTCCAGATGTCCTGGCTAAGCAAGGTGCGCCGGGCCAGGTCATCGCTGACCACCTCTGCGCCCAGAGCCTGGCGAAAGGCGTCGGCCTCGGCTGAAGGTGACGAAAGGTCAGCGACGCTCATTGCGGTCTCCAGAATCCCAGGAAGGCTGCGGTCAGCAACAGTAACCAGATCAGCATCACGGCTGGTCGCGCTCGGGCAAGGGCCCGGGCAATGATCTGGTCGCTGTTCGGCGTGGGGCCTGTAGCAACCAAGGTCGCGAAGGCTGTGCCGAACGGCGCGATCAGCTGTCGCACCAACAGGCCCGTGGCGATCGCTGTGGCCAGGATCAGCACTTTGAGACCCAGAAACAGTGGGGCGTCCACCATGCCAACCACGATTCCACCGCCCGTCACGACGAGCCCGGACAGGACGACCCAGCGAATGCCCAGGTCCAGTCGGCGGATCCCCGCGCCCGGCGGCAGATGCTTCAGCTGGATCCGCCACGCCAGCCAGAGCCAGCTCAAGGACAGCGCCCAGATGGCCACGAGTGCCGCAACCGACAGGGTCAGATAGCCGGTCACGACGGCCAGGGTCGTCCCCGTGGGAAGCGTCAGGATCAAGGCCGTCCGTGGTGCCATGTCCAGCGCGCTCAGCGCCTGGGCCGCGACGATCCTGGCCGCAGCCGGTCGCGCGGAATCGCTGACCATGCGTGACGTATAGAAGGCCCCAAGATCACCGCCCAGCCAGTAGACGAAGACCAGCACATGCATCAGCGAAATCAGGGCCGTGGTCATCGCTGCTCCCGTGTCAAATGATATAGTTTTATATCATTTGCAGCCGACCCTGGGCAGGTGCAAGACGAAACTGCGTTCCCCGAATGCGTAACGGAAGGGATTGACGAAATGTCCGGACAAATGATCTAAAGTTATATCATTTAGCTCGCAGGAAAACATGTCGCAGCTCAACCGAGATACCGGACGTCGCCTGATGCTGGTGGCCGGCTCTGCCGCCCTGGCGCTTTGTTGCGCTGTACCGGCAACCGCCCAGGAGGGCGCGGAGGTCCAGGAGCTCGTGGTCACAGCGCGCAAGGTCGAGGAAAAAATCAAGGACGTGCCGGTGGCCGTGTCGTCCTTCTCGGCCGCCACCATCGAGCAGCGGCTGGTTCAGGACCTCAGCGATCTCTCGGCTTTCACACCGGGCTTCCAGATCAATGAGGCCTTCGGACGTCAGGGTGATCGCCCGGTGATCCGCGGCGCGTCCAACATCCTGACTGCGGACGGTAAGGTCGGGATCTTCGTCGATGGCATTCCGTTCTTCGGCAGCTTCTCGGCGCTGGATATCGAAAACGCTGGTCGGGTCGAGGTGATCCGTGGCCCGCAGTCGTCTGTCTTCGGACGTGGCACGCTCTCCGGTGCCATCAACGTGGTCTCGCAACGGCCGACTGACGAGATCAAGTTGAAAGTCAAAGGCACGGTGGGCAGCTTCGCCCGCAAGGAACTGGGGGCGTTCGCCTCGGGTCCAATCCTGGGCTGGGTGAGCGGCGACATCGGCTTCAAGGTCTATGATCAGGAGGGCATGTTCAAAAACACCGCTGCGCGCGGCAAGCTGGGCGGTCAGCACTCCGAGCAATTGTCAGCCAGCCTCTATGCCGACCCTTCGCCGAATGTCTCGCTCTCGGCGCGGGTGATGTACACCGAAGACAATGACGACCTGAACGCCATTGCCCTGCAGCCGGCGTCGGCCAACAACTGTTTCCTGACCACGCGGCCGTACTTCTGCGGCGTGGTTAAGGCCCCCAAGACCTTCGCGTTGAACACCGACCAGGTGCTTCGACCGGGGCTCTATCGGGAAGCCTATCGTGGTTTCTTCGGTATAAACTGGGATGTGATGGGCTCGGGCCTCAACCTGAGCTATCAGGGTGGCGTCACCGACATCTATACCGAATCCGGCTTCGATTCGACCTATGACAACCGCGGCTTCTTCCTGTTCAACGGTGCCTGCCCGTTCATTCCAAGCGCCAACCGTGATTGCGCCAAGAGCCCGTTCAACATCTCGGATTTCAGCCAGCGCAACGCCTGGACCAATGAGTTCCGCCTGTCGACCCCGGCTGACAAGGCCTTCCGGCTGCGGCTCGGATATTTCAATGGCCTCGATCACAGCAAGCCGCTGGCGAAGTTTCTGGAGGTCAGCGAAACGGGTCCAGAGTCGCTGGGCGACGCCACCCGCGTCCGCAATCAGGCCGTCTTTGGCGCGGTGGACTGGGACATTTTGCCGACCCTCACGCTCGGCGTCGAGATGCGCCGACAGAACGACCAGATCCGTGCGACGACGTTGTCCTATGCGGTTCGCCAGTACTTCGCATCCGACTATCTGACGACGTTGCGGTCACCGAACCTCAACCAGGTGGTCGGCGTCGCCGGGGTTCGCAAGACGACGTTCAAAGCCACGCTGCCGCGGGTCACGTTGACCTGGAAGGCCGAGCCGGACACCACGTTCTTTGCGCAGTACGCCAAGGGTAACTCGCCGGGTGGCTTCAACCAGGTCGAAGCGCCGCAATCGACCTTCGACGAAGAAAAGCTGACCAACTATGAGGTCGGTGTGAAAACCACGCGCTTCGGGTTCGACTATCTGGGCGTGTCGATCTTTCAGCAGCAGTATGACGGCCAGGTCCTGACCAACAACTTCCAGACGCCGACCCTGCTGAGCAGCTACCGGGTCAACATAGGCGAAACGAAGATCAAGGGCCTGGAGCTGGAAGCCCAGCGCAAGTTGTTCTCGCCTGCGTGGAGCGTGCAGGCGACCTATACCTATCTTGACGCCGAGATCACCGAGGGTATCGAGCAGGAGCAGGCGGTCCTGTTGCTGGGCACGACGTGCAAGCAGGGCACAACGGCGACCACCAACCTGCTGCTGCCGGGCTGTACGGCGGCGGCCTCGATCAAGGGCAACCGCACGCCTCTGGTCTCCAAACACCTGTTCTCTGCGGGTCTGCGCTATGACGGCGAGCCGGTCATGGGTGACTGGGCGGTGTTTGGCGGGGTCGATGTGAGCTATCGCTCGTCATTCTATGATCAGGTGATGAACCTGGCCGAGACCGGCTCTTCCACCAAGGTCAACCTCCAGGCGGGCCTGCACGACGGCTCCGGCACGCGGATCATGGTCTGGGGCAAGAACGTCCTGAAAGAGGACACCCCAGAGGGCATCCTGCGCTACATAGACCTTGCCGTTGGCGCGCCTCGGTCACCGTCGCGGGATTCCAACCGTGCCTTCGCCATTACGCCGACACGTAAGGCCGAGTACGGGGTGACTATTTCCAAGAGCTTCTAGCTGCATAGAGCCGTCGCCGGCCACTCCGGCGACGGCTATGGCTTCAACTTCGATACAGGATTTCAAAGGGCTCCCTATGACCAAGACCTGGATGTTTGCGGCTGCGGCTGTGGTACTCATGGGCCCCCTCGTGGCGATGGCTGCGCCGGCTAAATCGATGAAGCTGCTCGACATTTCAAAGCCGGAGGAGGCGCTCCAGGTTTCGCGCAAGTTCCAGTGCTCGATGATCGACAACGCCCCGGTGGTCTATCACTGGTCCGGACGCGGCTATTCACGGGTGCCGGGCGAGCCGGACCGGCTGTTGTTCAATCTGGAAGGCATGAATGTACGGGCCTGTGTGACGCTCAACGATCCCGTGAAGGGCGTCGGCTACCGCCTCGTGTCGCGCGAACTGATGCTCTACATCGACCCCAGGACCGGCAAGGTTTTGCGGACCTGGGACAACCCGTGGAGCGGCAAGACCGTTGACGTGCTCCATGTGGCCAACGATCCGGTCAACAGCCGCCCGAATTTTGTCCGCAACGAAAGTGGGGAACCCTTCACCTTGAGCGCGCGGGTCGAAAACGGCCGCGTCTTCATGCCCATCGAGGTGCCGCTGTTCTACACCAACCCGCTGGCGGGGGACTATCAGACCTATGTCGGCAATCAGTACCACGCCATGGAGATCTTTGATTTCAACGCCGAGGCGTCGGATATTCTCGATCCCAAAAAGCCGACAGCTCAGCCGGCCATCGCCTGGGTGCGGCTGGCCCAATGGCTGCCCTGGATGCAGATGAACAGCCGCGCCGGCGGGCTGGTGTTCAACGCCGTGGGCCAGACAGTCAACGGCATAGACGGCCTGCCGCAGATCCTCCGGGACGAGATCACCACCAACTATCCGGTCTATCGCGCGCCGCCTCCCGGCGATGACACGCGTCCGAACGAGACCAGCTGGACCTATTTCAAGAAGGCCGTTGAATCAAAGAAGGTGACGCCGGGCCGATAGGACGAGCAGGTTAGGGGCTAATCCGGGTAAAGCGCCGAGCGCTCTAACCCCAGCTGGTCTGGCCGGAACGTTGCCGGCGATGGGTGGTGAAGTGATACTGGAAGCGGTCCGGGCGGTAATGGCCGCAGATGAACTGGACGGGCCGTCCGCGGGCGGCGCGCATCACACGTTCGATCTTCAGCAGCGGCGAGCCGATGTCGACGCCCAATGCGAGGGCGATCTGGTGCGGGGCGGCGGCAGCGCCGATCCACTGCTCGGCCTCGGTGACCTCGGCCCCGGCCCGCTGCAGCAGTTTCAGCAACGGCGTCGAGGCCAGTTCCTCGCGAGTGTAGCGCGCGGCTATGTCGGCCGGGACAAAGGTGACCAGATGCGAGAACGGTTCGCCCTTCAGTTTGCGCAGACGCACGGCCAGTTGCACGGGGTCGCCGGGCTTCAGGTCCAGCCGCTCGGCGACCATGGCGTCGGCCGGCATCTCGCGGACCTCAAGCAACTCCAGCTCGGTTTCCAGGCCCATGATCTTGAGGCTGTCGAGCAGGTTGTCGAACGACCCTCGAACCATCGGAATGACAGCGTCGCCCGCCACGATCGTGCCGCGCCCGCGATGGCGCGTCACCAGCCGGTCGCCCGCCAGTTCATTCAGTGCCCGCTTCACCGTGATCCGCGACACGTGCAGGGTGCGCGCCAGCTCCTGTTCGCCGGGCAGGGTGGTGCCGGCGGCCAATGCGCCGCTGCGAATCCGCTCGCGCATAACCAGGTAAATCTGGTGATAGAGCGGCGTCGGCAGGCTCTCGTCCAGTTGCGCCGCCGAGAGACCCAGCACGCCCGTATTGCCGTCCATTGCAGATACCTCTCGTGCGCACGACGGCTCGGCGCACTTCACCTGACCCATTTCTATACCAACCTGACCGCGCGAGGCGAGCGCCAAGCTGCAGGATTGTCCGCCAGATGACTACGCCAGGCCCCTATATTGCGCTCGCCCTGCAGACGACCTGCTTCGCTGTGAATGACGCGGCGGACGCCGCTGCCAGTCGCCCCCGGATGGTCGCGGTGATCGCCCGCATCGCCGACCAGATCACCGCCTCGAAACGGTTTATCGGGGCCGATGTGCGGCTGGTGGTGCTGCCGGAGTATTTCCTCACCGGCTTTCCCATGGGCGAGGCGGCGTCGGTCTGGGCGGAGAAGGCGGCGCTGGAGATCGACGGGCCGGAGTATCAGGCGCTGGGCGACATCGCCCGCACCGCCGATGTGTTCCTGTCCGGCAACGCCTATGAGCGCGACCCGCATTTTCCGGGCCTCTATTTCCAGACCTCATTCCTTATCGAACCGTCAGGCAAGCTGGTGCTGCGCTACCGGCGGCTGGTCTCGCTGTTCGCCCCCAGCCCCTACGATGTCTGGGACAAGTACCTTTCGATCTACGGTCTGGACGGGGTCTTCCCGGTGGCCGACACCGAGCTGGGCCGGATCGCGGCCATCGCGTCGGAGGAGATTCTCTATCCCGATATCGCGCGCGCGCTGACGTTGCGAGGTGCCGAGGTGTTGCTGCATTCGTCCAGCGAGATCGCAACATCGCTGCCCAGCCCCAAGAACATCGCCAAACAGGCCCGCGCCATCGAGAACCTGACCTATGTGATTTCTGCCAACTCGGCGGGGATCGAGGGGATCGCCATCCCCAAGGCCTCCACCGATGGTTCCTCCAAGATCATCGACTATCGCGGTCTGGTGCTTGCCGAGGCGGGCTATGGCGAGAGCATGGCGGCCTATGCCGAGATCGATGTCGCAGGCCTGCGCCGCTACCGCCGCCGGCCGGGGATGGGCAACATCCTGTCTCGGCAGCCGCTGGGTCTGTGGCGCGATGCGCTGGACGGCCACGACATCCAGCAACGCGGCACGCTGACCGATGATCAGGGCCAGACGCTGACGCCGGACCGCAGCTTTTATGCGGAGCGGCAACGCCGGGTGATCGAGCGACTTTCCGACAAGGGGGTCATCTGATGCAAGCTGTCATCGCAGGCCTGGCGCTCAGCCTGACGTTCGGGGCCGCGCAGGCCCAGGCTCCTGCGCCCAAGGTCACAATGGCCCCGGCCAGTGGTATTCCGGAGCGGGATTTGCGCCTGTTCGAAAGCTGGCTCTCGGGCGAGTTCGACAATGCCGAACAGGTGTTCTTCGCCGAGGAACAGGGCGGGCAAGTGCCTCGCAGGCTGCACGCCAGGATCACCGCCGTTGGTCCGCATGCCTTCAAGCTCAGTTATTTCGCGGCCAGTGATCTGACCAAATCGGTGGAGGAGCGCCAGGTCACGGCCTCGGTTGACGCGGCATCTGGCGGGCTGAAGCTATCGTCTCCGGGGTGCGATATCCGATGGACCCGGCGCGCCAACCAGTTCGCGGGCGACGTGCAGCCGGGCTCCTGTGGCGCAAAGGCCCTCACCCGGTTCTTGCTGTCAGCCGAGGATCTGTGGCTGGGCGACGACACCCGCATGCGACGCGCCCGCGAATGGACTTGCTGGATGGCGACGCCGCGAGACGGCAAACCCAACGACTCGTTCTTCGCGCCTGGCCTCAAGATCTGGGACCAGGGCGGCGAGGTCTGGGTCAAGACCGACGACCCCACGCCGCGAGAGATCGGCTATCGCCTGCGCCAGGTGCAGTGGCCGGCTGGCACCAACCAGGACGCGCTGACGCTCTACGTCCTGAAGCGCGGCGAGCGGGCACCCGGCTATGCCTGGGCCAGCCCCGATGCCACCCGCATCGGCATCAACCTGCGCTGGGTGCAGGGATCGTGCAGCAGACCTACGCCGTCCGCTGTTCCTTGATGCAGGTGCGGCGCACGAGCACGTCGTTCTCGAACCAGTGCCAGGTGCGGCCGCGGTTGGTGTTGTCCTCGCTGATCTGGATCATCTCGTAGAGATAGTGGCTTGGCATATCCTTGCGGGTCCAGGTCAGCACCACCGTGCGCGCATCGATCTCCCAGGCCGAGCCCACAATGCGGTCGGTGTCCCACCAGATGCGGCCATCGCGGTAGGTGGCCGGGAATTGGTTCTCCTCGGTCCTCCCGTCCTCCCAGGTGTAGGTGTTGATCTGGTGATAGGCGTGGGGCCCGTCAGCGGGGAAGCTGCACTGGAGCTGAGACTTGTGCCGGTCGATCTCGCTGCCATCGGTGTCCATGTGGATGTAGATGCCTTCCCATTCGCCCTCATGACGGGCAAGGACAGGCATTGCGGTGCGAATGTCGCTCATGGGGGTTGATCTCCTCAGGGTAGGTGCGTGGTAAATGATATAGAACTATATCATTTGAAGGTGAAGTCGGGAGGTGAATTTGGCAGACGTTGAGGGGCTGGATCTGGCGGTCGCTGGCGAGATCGCGACCCTGACGCTGAACCAGCCCGCGCGCCGAAACGCCGTCAACCGGGTGATGTGGCGCGGCATGCCCGGGGTGCTGGAGGCGGTGCGGGCGGCTCGGGCCAAGGTGCTGATCCTGACCGGCGCGGGCGAGGCGTTTGCGGCGGGAGCCGACATTTCAGAGTTCGAGCAGGTCTATGCGGATCGCGCGACGGCGGGGGCCTATTTTGGCGAGATCGCGGCCGCCATGGAGGCGCTGGCCACGTTCGAGACGCCGACGGTGGCGCGGATTGACGGACCTTGCGTGGGCGGTGGGCTGGGGCTGGCACTATGCTGTGACATCCGCATCGCCTCGGATCGTGCCAGGTTGGGGATCACGCCGGCGAAACTGGGTCTGATGTATTCATTGGCCGACACCAAGCGGCTGGTGGACGTAGTGGGACCATCGCGAGCGAAGGATATCCTCTACACGGGGCGTATCCTGAACGCAGACGAGGCACTGGCGATCGGGCTGGTGGACGCGGTGACGACTGTTCCGGGCCTCGATGCTGCGGTCGTGGCCAAGGCCGACGCCATAGTCGCTGCCAGCCAATGGTCGGCCCGCAAAGCCAAAACCATCGTGGCACGCATCCTGAACGACCAGGTCGCCGACGACGCCGAAACCGGCGCCTGGATGCTGGACGCCGTCGAGGGCGAGGACTTCGTGGAAGGTCGCGACGCCTTCCTGGGCAAGCGGACGCCGCAGTTCCCGTTTCGGTGAGGCAGGTCGTCGTTCGGGCAGGAGGCGTGGATGGGTGGTGCAAAGTCAGTTGAGGCCTATCTGTCGGCCTTGCCGGAGGCCGTACAGCGGACGATGCGCGACATCAGAGCTATGCTGCTTGCCGCTGCCCCCGACGCTGAGGAGACGGTCAAGTATGGCATGCCCACGGCGTGTCTGGGGACGGAGAGCATTCTCTACTATGCCGCCTGGAAGGCCCATATCGGCCTCTATCCGATCTACCGTGGCGATACAGCTTTTGAGACGATGGTCGCGCCTTACCGGGACAAGACGGACACGCTGCGCTTCTCGAACAAGCAGCCTGTTCCGCTCGACGTAGTCGGTCGTGTCATCGACCACCAGCTGGCGCGGATCCGCTGAGGTCAGGCAACGGTGATCTTGACGTCCCGCCGCCACCCGGGCGACAAGGTGGCCATGTCAGAGACCGCGTGATCCCCGGCTTCCGAAGCGGAGCCATTCGATACATCACCGCTTTGCCGTAGACCCTGTCTGCTGCCTCCCTCTGCATGCCCCGATCCGACGTCCGTGCCGCGCGCCGGCCGGATCGTGGCCAATTCCGAAAGCACCATGATGCGAGACGCCAAGATACAGACTCTGTTCCTGGAACTGTTCCAGGACCTGCCCCAGCATGGCCCCGGCTCTGATGCGTCCACCCGCCGGGCCTTGCGCCACATCCTGAAAGGCAAGCTGCCGCGCGGGATCCTCGACATCGGTTGCGGGGCCGGTCGCACCAGCCTGCTGCTGGCGCGGGAAACGACGGCGCACGTCACAGCCCTCGATCTCAATCGTCCGTACCTCGACACACTCAGCGCGCAGGCCGACGCGCTGGGTCTTGGTGACCGTCTTGCGGTGCTGCAGGCCGATATGTCCGCACCGCCCGTGCCCGCCGAGGGCTTCGACCTGATCTGGTCGGAAGGTGCCATCTATGTGATCGGCGTTGAGGCGGGGTTGCGGGCCTGGCGGCCGTTGCTGGAACCGGGGGGACGCATCGCGTTTACCGAACTGTCCTGGCTCACCGATCAGCCCGGGGCAGGCGCGCGGGATTTCTGGACCGCCGCCTATCCCGGCATGGAGACGGTGGCCGGGAACTGTCGGCGTCTGGAAGCGGCTGGATTTGACGTGGAAACCACCTTTGCCCTGCCACCTGCGGACTGGACGGCCGACTACTACGGTCCACTGCGTGCCAACATCGCCGCTTTCCGGACCCGCCACGCCGACGACCCCGTCGCGCTGGCCATCGCCAACGACAGCGCCCGCGAGATCGACGTCTTCGACCAGAATCCTGGAGCGTACAGCTATGTATTCTATATTGCCGGGAAGCGCCTGGAGTGAGGGTGCGCATCGGGGGCAGGCCAGGCGCTCCCCATCAGGCGATCTCTGTGACGCCGGGCGTGATAGCGGAATCGGGCTCCCGGTGCTTCGTTTCACGAAAAGGCAGTGACAGGCCTGGGGTGGCTGAGATGCACGTCCGGCCTTTTTGGAGCGGCTGACGACAGCGCGGGAAAGGCGCTATAGGTCGGGTGCATGAAAGTCGGTCTCGTTCAAACGCGCACGCCTGCAAGCCATATGGCGGCGCTGGCCCACACTCTGCCGCTGGTACGTGAGGCGGCGTCGGCGGGCGCGCGGCTGATCCTGACGCCGGAGGGGACCAACATCCTGCAGAAGGATCGAGAGGCCCTGTTGCCGCAACTGACCGTTTTGGCGGACGATCCGGTTGTGAACGGGTTGCGTGAGGCCGCGCGGACGCTGGAGGTCTGGATCAATGTCGGCTCGGCGCTGGTCAAGCGCGACGACGGCAAGGCGGCCAACCGGCAGGTGCTGATCCGCCCCGACGGGTCGATTGCGGCCACCTATGACAAGCTGCACATGTTCGACGTGGACCTGCCGACCGGCGAGACAGCTCGGGAATCGGCCACCTATGAGCCCGGCGACCGGGCGGTGACGGCGGATGTGGACGGGCTGAAGCTGGGCCTGAGTATCTGTTACGACCTGCGGTTTGCGGCGCTGTATCGGGCGCTGGCGCTGGCGGGGGCCGAGGTGATGACCATCCCTGCCGCGTTTACCCGGCCGACGGGTGAGGCGCACTGGGAGGTGCTGATGCGGGCGCGTGCCATCGAGACCGGCAGCTATGTGCTGGCCGCGGCGCAGGGCGGGTTCCACGAGGACCGGCGCGGCACTTACGGCCACTCGCTGGTGGTCGGGCCGTGGGGTCAGGTGGTGGCCAGCCTTGACCACGACGAGCCGGGCGTGCTTGTGGCCGATCTCGATCTGACGGCACCCGGCAAGGCGCGCGCCGCCATTCCCGCCCTGGCCAATGCGCAGCCGTTCACAGGTCCCTGATAGTCCACGATGATCCGCTACGCCCTTTCCTGCGACCGCGACCACGACTTTGAGGGCTGGTTCGGCTCGTCGGGTGACTATGACGATCAGCAGCAACGCGGGCTGATCGAATGCCCGATGTGCGCCTCGAAACAGGTGCGCAAACAGATCATGGCCCCCGCCGTGACCGGCACACGGCGCACCAACCGCGACGTCGAACCCGCACAGATGCAGGCGATGATGATGGAGGCAGCGGGGCGCATCCGCGCCCACGTCGAGGCCAATTTCGATGACGTGGGCGGTGACTTTGCCTCAGAAGCCCGCGCCATCCACGAGGGCAAGGCCGAGGACCGCGGCATCTATGGCCAGGCGACGCCCGGAGAGGTCCGCGAACTGGTC
>JANORH010000160.1:0-2299 GCA_031415215.1 Alphaproteobacteria bacterium
ACGCCGACCTCGCTCGTACCTGAGCAAGCAGCGGCGGGCGGGGTGGATTTCGACCGACTGGTGCTTTGGATCACGGAGGACGCTTATGCCCGCGGCAGTGCGGGGGGGAGCGCGAGCTACGGCGAAACCTCGGGCGAAGACGCCCGCTAGTCCGACCCGGCGCCCCACGGCGAAGGCGGAGGGGGGACGTCGCAGCCTGACCCCTCAACATGTTCTGATGATCGCCGGCGTGGTTCTGACCCTGGCGCTGGCTGTCACCCTGGCCACATGCGGGCGCGGGCAGCGGATCGCGGATGCAGTCCGCTCCGGCGTGGACCATCAATTTGCCGGTGCAGGGTTCCGGTTGAATGCCGTCCAGGTGAGCGGAGCCTCCAGTCTGGCCAAGCCGGACATTCTGGCCGCCGCCGCCCTGGCCAAGGATTTGCCTCTACTCGGCCTGGACCTCGACGCGGTCAAGGCGCGGGTTGAGACGGTGGGCTGGGTGCAGGAAGCGCGCATTTCTCGAATGCTGCCCGACACCCTGCTGATCTCGGTCAAGGAACGGCGTCAGCTCGCAGTCTGGCAACACCGGGGCCGCAGTGTCGTCATCGATGATCGGGGCCGGACAATCCCGGAAGCCGATCCCGCGCGCTTTCCGGGCCTGCCGCTGGTTGTGGGGGCTGGCGGGGCGCAGCACGCCGGCGATATCCTGCCCCTGCTGGCACAGCGCCCTGTCCTGATGTCGCATCTGGAGGCCCTGGTCCGGGTCGATGACCGTCGTTGGGATCTGCGCCTCAAGGATGGTTCCCTGATCCAGCTTCCGGCCGTCGATGAGGAACAGGCGTTGATCCGGCTGGAGCAGTTGGAAAAGCGCTCACATCTGATTGCGTTCGGCTTCGAGCGCATCGACCTGCGAAACCCCGATGCTGTGGCCTTCCGGCCGCGCGCCACCCAACCCCCCGCGCCCACCACGCTGCTCGCCGACGGCGTGTAAGGACAAGTGACCGACCCCATGTTGAAGACCGCAGCGCGCAGCCAGGATTCCCGCCCGTCAGACGGCAAGAAGGACGAACGAAAGGCTGACCAACGCAAGGACAACCGCGACGGCCTGAAAGCCGCTCTGGCTCCGCCCAAGGTTACCGCCGCCGTGGATCTGGGGGCGTCCAAGGTCACCTGCTTCATCATGAAGCCCGAGGGTGTGCATCGCGGCGACCGGACCCTGACCACCTGCGGCGTCGGCTATGTGCAGTCACGCGGCATCCGTGGCGGTTCCATCGTCAACCTGGACGAGGCCTCTGCCGCCATCGCCCAGGCCGTGGAGCGCGCCGAGAATCTGGCCGGCGTCAATGTCCAGGGTGTGACGATCGCGACGGCCGGCGGGGCCCTGACCTCCACCCGGGTGACGGGCCGCGTGTCCATCGGTGCCCGGCCTATCGCCGACAACGATCTGGTCCGCGCGATCAGCAATGCGCTGGCCCAGATCAAACTGCCGGGTCGGCGCGCCATTCACATCCTGCCCATGAGTTGGGCGGTCGACGGGCAGGGTGGCGTGCGCGATCCCCGCGCCATGTTCGGCAAGACCCTCGGCGTCGAGCTGCTGGTGGTCTCGGTGGCCGAGACCGTCTTCAACACCCTGGGTGCCTGCGTCGAGCGGGCGCACCTGCAGCTGGACGGCGTGGTCGCCGCGCCGTTCGTCGCCGCGCTGGCGTCGCTGGAAGAAGACGAGATGGACCTCGGGTCCGTGTGCATCGACATGGGGGGCGGCTCGACCTCGGCCTCGGTGTTCCGGGGCGGCAGTCTGGTGCACGTCGAGACCGTGCCGGTCGGCGGCCAGCACGTGACCCAGGATATCGCGCGCGGCCTGTCGACCTCCATCGTCGGCGCCGAGCGCATCAAGACCCTGCATGGCTCGGCCATCGCTTCGGCCAATGAGGACCGCGAGATGATCGAGGCCCCGCCGCGCGGCGATGACCCGGGCGCCGGCCCCGTCATCGCGCCGCGCTCGCTGTTGAAGGGCATCATTGCGCCCCGCGTCGAGGAAACCCTGGAACTGCTACGGGATCGTCTGAAGGCCGCCGGTGCGCCCATCGAGCCCGGCGCAGGCCTGGTGCTGACCGGCGGCGCCAGTCAGCTGGCCGGCGTGCGCGAAGTGGCCGTGCGCGTGTTTGATCGTCCAGTTCGGCTCGGTCGCCCGCGCCGCGTGCCGCACCTGGCCGACGCGGCGTCGGGCCCGGCATTCACGGCGTGTGCGGGCATCCTGCACCGCTCGGCCTTTGGTCCGCGTGAGGCCGTCTCGACCAAGCAGTTCTCGTCCACCAAG
>JANORH010000161.1:0-10034 GCA_031415215.1 Alphaproteobacteria bacterium
GCGGCGGGAGGGGGACCGCGCCCCGAAGAGGGCGTGGTGGCGGGAGAAATCCTCAGGCTCAGCTGGCCAACCGGATGGCGTTCACTCAGCGCCTGAAGCTTGCCCCTTCCACCCCCCGCTTAGCGAGGGAGGGGAGACGACGTAGTCCTACCGTACCCGGCTGCGGGCGATGCGGTCGACTTCGGCCTGGACGGCTTCCTGAACGATGCCGGGCAGATTGGCGTCGAGCCATTGCTGCAGCAGCGGCGTGAGCATTTCGCGGACTACGTCCTCGAGCGTGCGCACCGAGGCCGGCATCGCTATGGTTGCCGAAAGGTGGCCAAAGCTGGCGGCGGCGGCGGCAGCCACAATATCGCTCACCAGCGTCGGCATAGGCGGCGGCGGCGGGGCGGCGGCCTCTTCTACGGACAGGATATCCAGGTCGCCGCTGGTCTCAACCTTTTCGGTCAACTCCAAGTCATCCTCCAGATCAGCGATCTCGGCGACCGGCTCGGGCGGCGCTATAATCGGGGGTGCAACAACGATCTCCGGTTCCGGCTCAACCACGGCTTCTACTGGCGCTGGCGGTTCGATCTCGGCTTCTGGCACCGCCGCGACCTCTGCCTCCGCCTGCGAGCTCGCCTCAGCTGGCGTGTCATCTTCGGAGATAATCCGGCGGATGGAGGCCAGGATTTCCTCCATCGTGGGTTCTTGTGAGGCCGTCTCGGACATGGGAATCGCCGCCGGGTTTGAGTCTAGTTACAGGACCCTAAGCGCGACTGCGCAATCCTGCAATTTCCTGAAGAGGCCTGCGTCACTTCGGTGCAGGCGCAAGACCGGGCGCGATGGGTGCCTCTGACGGCTTTTCGCCGGGCGTTTTCGATGGCCACACGGTAAGATGCTGATCAACAATACCGACCGGTTCTTCCCACGGCACCCAACCCCAGGTCATCCTGAGCTTGCGGAAATTTTTCGCGGCATCGTACTGCGCCACGCCAGGCACCAGGTTGCGCGCCTCCAGACGGCCCATAGTGGCCAGAACACTGGCCGCGGCGACGTATTCATCACGGCGCGAACTGACCTGATTCAACTCGGCCTGGCGCAGCTCCTGCTCGGCGTTCAACACGTCGATGGTGGTGCGCAGGCCGACCTGCTGCTCCTGACGCGTGCCCTCGGCAGCGATCCGTGCAGCACTGACCTGTTGCTCGCTGGAAGCGATGTTGGCACGGGCCGCGATCAGCTGGCTCCAGAACGTGGTCACGCTCTGCAACAGCGTGCGACGGACGCCCTCTAGGGTAATCCGGTCGACGTTGTTGCGCTCGACAGACTGTCGAATTCGCGACGACACCGAGCCGCCAGAATAAATCGGAACGGACGCGGTAATGGTCGCGCTGACACTGCGCCCGAAGTTGTCCCGCGGGTCGAAGGGATCGATCAAGCCGGAATGACCGACCGTCAGATTGCCACTGACGCTGGGCATCCGCTCGGCGCGTGCACCGGCCACGCGGGCGCGGCTGGCCTGTTCGGCATATTGCTGGGCGCGCAATTGTGGGCTGAACTGTTCGGCGATCCTGAACGCTTCGTCGGGATCGGTAGGCAGCATGTAGGCCAATGACGGCTCGGGCGCGAGTTCGCCCGGGTTCTGGCCGACCAGCGCGGTGTAGCTCGCGCGGGTGATGGCAAGCTGAGCGACCGAGGACTGAAAGAGCGCCTGCGCCTGCGCCAGACGGGCCTGGGACTGGGCGACGTCAGTGCGGGTCACCTCGCCAACATCAAATCGCGCCTGCGATTCCTGCAGCTGGCGGACCAGGACCTTGACGTTTTCGTCGCGGATTCGCAGAGATTCCTGATCGCGACGCGTGTCGGCATAGGCCTGGATGACCTGGGCCAGAACGGTGGCCTCGGTCCGCCGAAGCGTTTCGCGGCCCGCCAGCACATCGGAATTGGCGGCGTTGACGGCTGCGGCGACCCGCCCACCGGTCCAGAGCGGCTGATTGAAGCTGAGGCCGGCCTGACCGCGGTTGCTGCGGCGTATGCCACCTGCCCCGAAGCTATCGGGGACCCCGTCGCCGTTGAGATCGACACCGCGTCCGGCGATTGGCGTCTGGGTCTCGGCCCAGTTGGCCGTCACCTGGGCACCCAGGGTCGGGCGCCACCCCGAGCGGGCCTGGACATAGTTTTCATCGATCACGCGCTGTGTGGCGCGTTGGGCCTGGAGCGTCGGGTTATTCTGATAGGCCAGTGCGATGGCATCAGCCAGGGTCTCTGCCCCGGCCGGAACCGCCGAAGCGGCCAGCATCCCGGCTCCCAAAGCCGCCGCAAACAGTCGGCCACGGAAACTCATCGACATTCTCATTCCTCGATAACGCGCGAGATGCGTCTTATGCTGTCGTCTGCCGCCCGGGCCAAGCCGCGTCACCTTAAGCTTTTTTCACACCGGTGTTTCGAAGGTGTTTCTGACGCGCCTACAGGGCGAAACCGTGATGCGATTCGAACCCCGCCAGCACGGGGGAAAAACAATCGAACAGCTCCCGGCGTCCGATCCCGCTGGCGGTGCGGCCATAGAGGCAGGCTTTGCCTACCGGGCCGTCACGTTCAACCACGGCCAGGCGTCCGTCCGGGGCCATTGCCGCAATCCAGGCGTTAGGTGCGCGCCCGACAGCACCTTCGCAGACGGCGATGGCGAAGTCTCCGGCCGGCACCGACTCGCCGGCCTCGGCGTACGTCACAGGCAGGCCCAGCGCCTCCATCACCGCCGCCGCATAGGGCGCACTGATGGCCAGGGCACGCTCGCCCGGCATGGGCCGCAACGCCTGCAGCAGTTTCGCCACATCGCGCGGTTTCAACAGCCAACGGCCCGGCGCGTACTCGACCTCCAGGTCGGCATAGGCCAGGTGGGTGCGGTCGGCGGGGACGAAACGCTCGCGCGGGATTGCACCCATCGCGTCGTGCAGGCGCACGTCAGTGACGTCCTGGGTGCGCACCTGACTATCCACCATGTTGAGGCGCGCGGCGGTGAAGTCGACCATCGAGAATCCTTGTCGCGCATGCGATCTGTCACGCCGGGTTATAGGCACCCGGAGGCGGAAGGCAATTGCGGGTGGCGAGCCGTTCTGATAGCACCGCGCGCTCTAAGTGGCCTGATGGCGGAGTGGTGACGTAGCGGACTGCAAATCCGCGCACCCGGGTTCGATTCCCGGTCAGGCCTCCAAGTTTTTCTCCCAACGCCCCAATCTAGGGGAGTTGAGCCGCCGAGAGCCGGCGGACCAGTTCCACCTTCGTGTGGACGCCCAGCTTGGCGTAGATCGAGGTCAGGTGGTTTCGCACCGTGGCGCGGCTGATGCGCAACTCCGTGGCGACCTTTGGCGCCGTCAGGCCCTGGGCGAACAGCAGGGCGACACGGCGCTCGGCTGGCGACAGCAACGGTGTCTCGACCTCCGTCTCCAGGCTTAGGATGTGCCGGTCCTGGCCCCGATGCAGCCGGAACCCCTGCCCGCGCACCCTGATCTGGGGCGAGCCCTGGTCGACGCCCCGTTTCAATTCGTCTGGCAACCGCGGGCCAATCCACTCCGGATAGAGCACCCGCATGCACAGGCCGAAGGCAGCGTCCGAGGCATGCACCTGGCCCAAAGGGTCGATGACGGCGTGGCCCTCGGCCAGCGCCTGCGAGGTCACGGCGGTCCCGGACGTCTGGCGGGCCACATGCCAGAGTAGCCGATGTCGCCAGGCCGCCGTCAGGTGCGGCATCAGCAGGCCCAGCGCGTCGCGCTCGTCATCCCGGAACACAGAGCGACGGTCGCTACGAAACAGGAAGATCAGTTCGCCGACCTGGGTCACCGGATCGATCTGGGTCACTCCAAGGGCGTGTTCAATGCCGGCACGGCCGCAGAACTCGCGATAGATCTCCGAAGCGTAGTGGTCCTCGAGGCTCTGGATATCCTCGTTGCGGAGACACTCGCCTGGCCGACGCGACACGGCGCGACGCAGCACGTCGTGCGGCTGCCAGCGCAGGCCGTATTCCATGAGGTGATCGGGCGGAAAGTCGCAGGCCGCGATGCCGAAGATGAGCTGAGGTTCCTCCGCACCGGAACCCCAGATGGCAGCGTCGAAGGGGATCAGCGCGCGGACGCTTTGCAGACAGGTTTCCCGAAAGGTGGCGAACGGCGCGCGGGCGACACCGTCGTAGATGTCAAGGACAGCGGCATTGAGCCGGGCCGTGAACGCCAATCGCTGACTCCGTCGGGGACGCCTATGGCCAAGGTAGGTGGGTGACCCACCACGTCCCATAGAGCATTTGCATCATTTCCAACGACAGATCGTTGGTATCCGGGTGCGAGTAGCGCAACTTTCTGGTGCATCCGCCCTATGGAAGGGGGGTTAGTTTTTGGGTTAACATCCCGTTGAACTTATGAGGTTTTTCGCCTCTGAGGGGAATTTTGGTGTTGGCTTGGCGGCCTCCGGCATCTCCCGGTGACCCCACCACAGCATGAGTGAGGGCGTTATGAACAAGTTCGCGGCAGTTTTGGGCGCGCTAGCGCTGGCAGGCATAGGCGGTTCGGCGCAAGCCCAATTGGCGACAGGCACTATAGTCTTCTTGCAACCGGACGGTGTCGTGGGGCCTAACGAGGTCATCCCGGTCAATGTCCGGCTGACTCTAGCGCAGGATTCTACGACGCTGACTGTCGGTGACTTTGGTGAGGTATTGTCCGGTGGGCCCAGCGACACTGAGTTGGAGAGTCAGGGTTTCGGCCCAGGTGTAGATTTCCTAATGAGATTTTCTCCCACAGCAGGTTGTTCTGGCACGTTTTTTCCAACGAATTCCTGCACACCTGGAGACTACTCTTTTGACTATAAAAGTCCCTACCTTGCAAATTTCACGCTCGCGGCGGGAGATAGTATTGACTTCGTAATCGCGGAATTTTCGCCGAAAGTGGGGGGCGCAGCGCCGGGCACTTACAATTTTTACACTGCCGGATTCCTGATCAACGTGTTTACTCCCAGTTTCTCCAGGTTTTCGAGCTTCAATATAGCAACCACATGCTTCACGGGGGACGACAGTTGCGATTTTAGTCGCACGGTCCAACCTCGCGGCGGCCCGGGTTCAATTCCCGAGCCTGGGACATGGGCGCTGATGATCGGCGGCTTTGGCCTAGCGGGCGCGGCGCTGCGGCGTCGGCGCGCGGCGGTCACGGCCTGACCGGAAGACCTGCCGCACCGAAGAACCGAAAGGGCCGGCGGCGACGTCGGCCCTTTTCTGTTGTCGCGATTGGTTCCCCACTCTCCTCCCCCGAAGGGTGTGGCGGAAAGCGGCCAGATGCCAGGACATCCCGCCAGCAACATTGACAACGCCCGGCACCCGCCTGATGCCTCGGGATCCCCGCCCGCCGGAACGCCTCCCATGCGCCACGTCCTCGTCACCGGCTCCACGCGCGGCATCGGCGCGGCCACTACCGACGCGCTGATGGACCGCGCCCGCGTTGTGGGTCATGGGCGGTCGGACGGCGATCAGGTGATCGGCGCGGATCTGGCGGACCCCGCCGCCGCCGACCGACTCTGGGACTTGGCGCTGGCCCGTCTGGACGGCCGGATCGATGTGCTGATCAACAACGCCGGGGTGTTCGAGGCGGTGCCGGTGGAGGCACACTTGCCCGACTGGCAGGCCGCCTGGGGTCGCACCCTGCAGATCAACCTGCAGGCCGCCGCCGACCTCTCCCGCCGCGCCATCCTGCACTGGCGCGAACGCGGCAGCGAGGGACGGATCGTCAATATCGCCAGCCGGGCGGCCTATCGCGGCGACAGTCCGGCCCACTGGCACTATGCGGCGTCCAAGGCCGGGATGGTGGCCATGACCAAGTCGATCGCGCGCGGGTTCGCCGCCGAAGGAATCCTGGCCTTCGCCATCTGTCCGGGCTTCACCATGACCGGCATGGCCGAGGACTATCTGGCCAGCCGCGGCGGCGACAAACTGTTGGCCGACATTCCGTTGGGCCGCGTGGCGGACCCCGAAGAGGTGGCCCGTGCGGCAGTGTGGCTGGCCCTGGAGGCGCCCGCGTCAATGACCGGGGCGGTGCTGGACATCAACGGGGCGAGTTTCGTGCGTTAGGGTCGCAGGGCGGGATTTGTCTTTGCCCGTCGCCGGTGCTTGATTGCCGTGCGGAGGACGGGCGATGGGTGGATCCCTGGGGGAGAAGATCGGCGAGGGAGCCTCTTCGGACGTCCACGCCTGGAAGCCTGGTCAGGTCGTGAAGCTGTTCAAGGCCGACGTTCCGCGCCGGATCTCGTGGTGGGAGGCGCGCATGACCCGCGCTGTTTTCAACGCCGGCGGGCCGGCGCCAGAGGTATTCGATGAGGTGAAGGTGGAGGGTCGCTTCGGTCTCGTGCTGCCGCGCCTTGATGGACCGACGCTACTGCATCTCTTGCTGACCGACGCCATGACAGTCGAGGGGGCGGGCGAGATCCTCGCGATCCTCGCTCTCAGTGTCCACAAGACGCCGTCGCCGCCGGAGGTGCTGCCCTTGGTCGAGTACATGGAGCGCTCGTTGGAGCTGCCCGAGGCCCGGATTCCGGAGCACATCGCCAAGGGGATCCTTGCCCTGATGGATCGCCTGCCGTCGGACGAGGGCCTGAGCCATTGTGACCTGCACCCCGATAACGTGATCATGACGCCGCAGGGGCCGAGGCTCATCGACTGGACCGCGACGAAACGCGGAGGCGCCCCAATGGACCTGGCGTGCTGCCAGTTCCTCCATACCGAGCTCGTGGTCGAGAGCCACGGCAACCCGGAGCGACGGCGGGCGCTCGATGCCGCCGTGCAGTCCGCGTATGCGCGGTTGGCTGGCATGTCACCCACGTCGCTGCGGCCGGCGGTGGAGGCTCACCTGCCCATCGTCCGTGCCTTTTTCCTGCTCGGAGGGATGCCACGTCCCGCCACGCGGGAGCGGCTGCTCCAGCGCCTCGACGAGGACCTGAGCCGCCTCGGCGCTGCGTGATCCCGGTCTCGACCTTCGCCGTTAATCCATCAGTCGTTGAATCAGGTAGGTGAACTCCAGAGCACTGCCGAGCGCGACTTCGTTGAGGTTTGCCGCCGCCGCGTGGCCGCCATCCATGTTTTCCCAGTAGAGGTAGTCGTAACCGTATTCCTTCAGGCGCGCGGCGGCCTTGCGGGCGTGGGCGGGGTGGACGCGGTCGTCCTTGGTGGACGTGCGGATGAATACGCGCGGATAGGGTCGGCCGGGCTTCAGGTTCTGATAGGGCGAGTACGTCATCAGCATGGCGCGCTCTGCCAGGACCTTGGGGTCGCCGTACTCGCCCATCCAGGAGGCCCCGGCACCGATGTGGTCGTAGCCGATCATATCGAAAAGCGGCACCTGGATGATGATGGCGTTGTAGAGATCGGGTCGTTTGGTCAGCGCCACACCCATCAGCAGGCCACCGTTCGAGCCGCCAACAATGCCCAGCTTCCCTGGTTTGGTAATCTTGCGCGCGATCAGGTCCTCGGAGACGGCGAAGAAGTCATCATAGACCCGCATGCGATTAAGCTTGAGACCCGCGTTGTGCCAGCGGGGCCCAAACTCGCCACCGCCGCGGATGTTGGCCACTACGAAGACGCCGCCCTTCTCCAGCCATAGCTTGCCGATGGTTCCGGAGTAGGCTGGCGACATGCTGATCTGGAAGCCGCCGTAGGCGTTCAGCAGGGTGGGGTTGGTCCCGTCCAACTTGAGACCCTTGGCGTGGACGACGAAATACGGAACCTTTGTGCCATCCTTCGAGACGGTCCAGAATTGCTCGGTAACGAAGCGCGAGGCGTCGAACCGGTCCGGCAGGGCGCGCATCTTCACAGGTGCCTCACCCGCCGCATCCGCCAGCCACTGGCTGGTGGGCGTCAGGAAACTAGCCACATCCAGCACCAGCCGGTTGTCGATATCCGACGCCGAGGTGACGTCGATGGTGGCATCTTTCGGCAAATCGAGGGTCGACGACGTCCAGCGACCGGCCTTGCGCTGATAGCTCAGCACCTGGCTCTTCACATCCTGAAGCATCACCACCGTCAGCCGGTCCCGCGTTGTGACCACCTGCTCGACGGCCTGGTTGGCAGCAGGTCGCAGCACGAGTCCGGGTGTCAGGGCGTCCGGCTGCCGCTTGACAGCTGCCATGTCGAAGTCAACGAGGTCGCCCTCTTTGAACCCTTTGGCCGTCCAGTCCTGCTCCAGGGTGACCAGCAATCGGCCGGCGACATAGCCCTTGACCGTGGACCGCGTGGGCAGGTCGAGCTTGACGGATCCCGAAGGCGTCAGAAGCCGATATTCATGATTGAAGATGTCCAGCGCCCGGCTGAACAGCACGGCTTGTGTCACCCCATCAGGATCGCGCAGGACCATCGGGAAGACGCCGACGTCTTGCGGTTCCCCGCGATAAACCTCGCGGGCCGCTGTCTGCGGCTCGCCGCGCCGAACCACCTTGACCACGTAGGCATAGCCAGAGGTCGTCACCAGACCAGGGCTCCAATCGGTCGCGACGACAAGTGTGTCGCGGTCTATCCAGTCGAACCCGTGCCTGCCCGCAGGTAGTCGGAAGCCGCCCTCGACAAACTGACCTGTCCGGGTGTCGAACTCGCGCACCTCGACGGCGTCCTTGCCGCCGTTGGACAGGCGGACGAGGCAAAACCGGTCATCCGGCGCCAGGCAGGTCGCGCCGGAGAATACCCAGTTGGCACCCTCGGCCTTGGCCAGGGCATCGAAGTCCAGCAAGGTTTTCCATTCCGGTGTGCCGGCACGATAGCTCTCGATGGATGTGGTGCGCCAGATGCCGCGCACATGGTCAGCATCCTGCCAAAAGCCCCGGAACGTCCCGTCGCCGGCAAGGCCCACAGACGGGATCCGGTCCTTGGCCGTCGCGATCTTCAGAGCGTCGGCATAGAGGTCGGCATAGCGCGGGTCGTTCTGCAGTTGCGGCAAGGACCTCTCGTTCTCTGCCTTCGCCCAATCCAGCGCCCGGGGGCCCTCGATCTCCTCCATCCAGTTATAGGGATCATCATCCGGGGCAGCAGCACCCATCAGGAAGACGCCGGCAAGGGCGAGGGCGACAAGACGCATGGGGGAACTCGTGAGGGCATGGTTGGTCGTCTCTACCGCAGGGTGACCCGAGCGTCACCTGTGGTGGTGAGTCTGCGCTCACCGCAACGCCATGGCCCCCACCACCGCCAGCGGCCACAGCGTAAAGGCTGTGGCGGCGAGGACGCGCAGCCAGATCGTCCGGCGAACGCGATGGCGGAACTCGGTCTCGTAGAGGGTGGCGTAGTCGAGCGTGGTCATGGGTGTCTCCCGTCTGATGGGGAGACACTGGATTGATGCTACGTCAGAATCGGTCGTGGGTCCGGCGGGCGACCTCGATTTCCTGCACCATCATGTCCTGCAAGGCTTGAGGCGCGACCACCAGAGCCTTGTCGCCCCAGGTGAACAGGTGCCAGGCCAGTTCGCGCATGCCGCTGGCCCGGAAGCGGACGATCACCGACCCGTCCGGCTGTTGTTCAACTCGCTGGTTGGAGTGAAACCGCCAGCGCAGGGCATCCTCGGCACCGTGGGGCAGGACCTTCAGCACCACATTGTGGGTATCGTCCTGATAGATGCCGAAACTCTCGTCGGCGTAGGCCTGTAGAGAAAACCCCTCGGGCCGGAACCCCGCCCGGCCCGTGACCTCCACGTCAAAAACGCGGTCGAGGCGCCAGTTGCGGGGGCCGACCTCGGCATCTTCGGCGGCCACCAGATAGTTGGAGCGACCAAACAGGATGCCGAACGGCGTCACCTCGCGCACCCGCCCAGGCGTTGAGCCGCCTTCGTACCGAAAGCGCAGGGTGCTGAGCGCTTTCAGACCCTCGCGCACCGCTGACAGGACACTGGCTTCCTCGAACGGGCGCGGTCCCGCCGTCACCGCGATGGTTTCGGCCTGCAACAACGCCTCCAGATCGGGCGCCAGCCGGTTTCGGGCCGACGCACGGATCGCCGACAGCACCTTCTGCTCCAGCGAGCGTAGCGCTTTGGCGCGCCCCTGCGCGCCCT
>JANORH010000162.1:0-6735 GCA_031415215.1 Alphaproteobacteria bacterium
CGGAACGCCGAAGGTCGGTCGTTGATGGCGACAGCAGTGGCGACGGCGTGGGCCAGTTCAGCCTCATCGGCCGGGCCCATCAGCACCATGCCGGGCAGTTGCCCCAGATAACCGATGTCGAAGGATCCGGCGTGGGTGGCACCGTCTGCGCCGACCAGTCCGGCGCGGTCGATGGCGAAGCGGACCGGCAGGCCCTGGATCGCCACATCGTGGACCACCTGGTCATAGCCGCGTTGCAGGAAGGTGGAATAGATCGCGCAGAACGGCTTCATCCCGTCGGCGGCAAGACCGGCCGCGAAGGTCACGGCGTGTTGCTCGGCAATGCCAACGTCGAAGGTGCGTTCAGGGAACCGCTCTCCGAACAGATCAAGGCCCGTGCCCGAGGGCATCGCCGCCGTGATTGCGACGATGGTCGGGTCCAACTCGGCGCGCTTGACCAATTCCTGGGCGAACACCCTGGTGTACTGCGGCGCGCCAGCCTGGGCCTTGTTCTGCTTGCCGGTGACGACGTCGAATTTGACCACGCCGTGGTACTTGTCGGCGGCGCTCTCGGCGGGAGCATATCCCTTGCCTTTTTGCGTCACCACGTGGACCAGCACCGGGCGGTCGTCGATCTTGCGGGCATTCCTCAGCACATTGACCAGAGCATCCATGTCGTGGCCGTCGATGGGGCCGACGTAATAGAAGCCGAGTTCCTCGAACAGTGTACCGCCGGTGACCATGCCGCGGGCGTATTCCTCGGCCTTGCGGGCCGCTTCCTGCAGCGGCTTGGGGAAAGCTTTGGAGACCGCCTTGCCGAGGTTCCGCAGCGACTGATAGCCGCCGCCCGACACCAGCCGCGCCATATAGGCGCTCATGCCACCCACCGGGGGGGCGATGGACATGTCGTTGTCGTTGAGGATGACCGTCAGCTGTTTGGTGGTCTCGCTGGCGTTGTTCATGGCCTCATAGGCCATGCCCGCGCTCATGGAGCCGTCGCCGATGACAGCGACTACCTTGTTGTCCTGCCCCTTGGCATCACGAGCCGCCGCAAAACCCAACGCCGCCGAGATCGAGGTGGCCGCATGGGCTGCGCCGAAGGGGTCGTATTCGCTCTCGGCACGCCGGGTAAAACCGGAAAGGCCGCCACCCTGCCGCAGGGTGCGGATGCGGTCGCGGCGGCCGGTAAGAATCTTGTGCGGGTAGGCCTGATGGCCCACGTCCCAGATCAGGATGTCCTTCGGCGTCTCATAGACGTGATGCAGCGCGACCGTCAATTCGACCACACCCAGGCCCGCACCCAGATGCCCGCCGGTCTGCGACACCGCGTCGATGGTTTCCGCCCGCAGCTCATCGGCCAGTTGCCGCAACTGCGGAATGGTCAGATCGCGGGTGTCGGCAGGCGAGGCAACCGTGTCGAGAAGAGGGGTTTCTGGCGGCATTGAGCGCGGACGTCCTCGCAAAATTACTGGCGGCGCTCTAGCACAAAATCGACGCTGGCCCGCAGGAAATCAGCCTGTTTGCCGAACGGGTCCAGATGAGATTTGGTCTGGATATTCAGTAGCCCCAGCCGTTCGCGCGCAGCATCCGCGCCCAGCAGGGTGACAAAGGTGGTCTTGCCTGCGGCAGCGTCCTTGCCGGCGGCCTTGCCCATGACGTCCGCGTCGCCTTCGGCGTCCAGCAGGTCATCGACAATCTGGTAGGCCAGCCCCAGGTCGTGGGCGAAGGCGATCAGGGCATTACACTCCGCGTCCTGGGCATGGGCCAGCACCAGGGGCAGCTCAAAAGCACAGGTGATCAGCGCCCCGGTCTTCAGCCGCTGCATGCGGGCAACACCGCCCAGGTCCTCTCGCACGCCCAGCATGTCGATCATCTGGCCGCCGACCATGCCTCGCGCGCCGGACGCCAGTGCCAGTCGCATGACCAGATCGGCGCGCACCGAGCCGTCCGGATGGGTATCGGGGTGGGCCAAAATCTCGAACGCCGCCGCCTGCAGGGCGTCGCCCGCCAGCACCGCCGTCATCTCGTCATAGACTATGTGCACCGTTGGCCGACCGCGCCGCACCGCGTCGTCGTCCATGCACGGCAGGTCGTCGTGGATCAGGCTGTAGGCATGGACGCATTCCAGAGCACAGGCTGCGCGCAGGACGTGGCGCTCGTCCACATCGAACATCCGGCCGGTCTCGAGGGCGAAGAAGGTGCGCAGGCGCTTTCCCGGGCCTAACGCCGCATAGCGCATGGCCTCTGTCAGGCGGCTTTCTGGACCGTCAGCGCGTGGCAGCAGTTCGTCTAGCGCGACGGTGACCAGATCGGCGGCCTCCGCGACCCGGCGGGCCAGATCCATCAGCTGAACTCGGCGGGCTCGACGCCGGGCGCGCCGCCTGCGCTGATGACGATCTTCTCGACGCGCAGCCGCGCCGCCGCCAGCCGGTCTTCGCAGTGCGCCCTCAGGGTCGCCCCGCGCTCGTACATACGGATCGAGTCTTCGAGGGGGGCCTGACCGGATTCCAGCTTGGCCACGATCTGCTCCAACTCGGAGAGCGCGGTCTCGAAGGTCATGGTGGCGATGTCGACGGATTCAGACATGGAAGGTTCTTTAGGCGTCGTCCGCGCGGCTGTCAGCCCCGTTCGAACCGGCGCATGGACCAGTATTTATAGCCTTCGCTTTCGACCAGCTTCCAACCCTGCTTTCGCAGACTGCGGCCGATGAGGTGATTGAAGAAGCCGTGGGCCATGACGACGACCGTCTCGCCCTGCGCCGCAAGCTCCATCAGCACGCCTGCCGCCTGATCAGCGCGCGCCTCGGCCTCGGCCCGGCTTTCCTGGCCGTCGTGGTAGTTGAGATACCACCACCAGACCCGCGTCACGAACCCCCATATCCGGGGCGAAAACCGTATCCAGCCGGGAAAGCGTGGCGGCGGCAGTGGTGCCTCGATAAGGAACTCATGACGGTCAAAGGTCCGGTCCCCGACCACGGTCTGGGCGCTCTGGATGGCCCGCAATCGGGTGGACGTGACCAGGGTTCCGCACTCGGTGGCAAAGCGTTTCAGACGATCTGGCGGCACCTGGCCCGGCAGGATGCCGCCGATCTCGTACTGTGCCCAGAAGGCGCGGTAGCCCTCGGCGTTCAGCATCACATCGCGTGGCAGCGCCGGCTCGCCATGGCGCGCCAACACAATTGCTCCATAGCGCAGCGGAACTGGCGTGGCGTCGGTCAAAGCGCTGGCCGCTGACCCGGAGTGGCATGACCGCTCAACCGCACTTGACCTGCCCTACCCCTCAAATTTCGCCCAACGCGGCCACGTGGGCCAGCGCTGAGCGACCCAGAGCCTCAAGGTCGTACCCGCCCTCAAGCGAGGACACAACCCGACCCTTGGCGTGCCGGTTGGCCACCGAGACAATCGCGCGGGTCGCCCAGGCAAAGTCGGTGTGCTCCAGGCTCTGGCTGCCGCCACTGACGGGATCGCGCCGGTGGGCGTCGAAGCCGGCCGAGACCAGGATCAGATCGGGCGCGAAGGCGTCCACGCGATCCATCAGCCCTTCGAACGCCGCACGCCAGACCTGAGCTGGCGCGCCATCCGGCGAGATGGCGTTGGCGACGTTTTCCGGAACCTGTTCAGACGGGTGCCCGGTACCCGGCCACATCGGCCAGGCCTGGATCGAGGCGAAGAACATGCCTGGCTTGCCGGCCAGGGCGGCCTGGGTGCCGTTACCGTGGTGGACGTCGAAATCCACCACCGCCACCTTCGCAAAGCCGACGGACCGTGCCACCTGGGCGGCGATTGCCACATTTGAGAACAGGCAGAACCCCATGGGCAGGCCGGGTTCAGCGTGATGCCCCGGTGGTCGGACGGCGCAGAAGGCGCGCTCGGTTCGACCCTCGGCCACATCACGGACGGCCTGGGCGACGGCACCGGCCGCGCGGCGGGAGGCCGTCAAACTGCCCGGCGACATGGTCGTGTCGGGATCCAGTTCCAGATGTCCGGTGGTCGGGGCATTCCTGAAAATCGCCGAAACGTAGTCCGGTTTGTGAACTCGTAACAAGTCGGCTTTTGTCACAAGTGGCGTATCAAAAGGTGACAAATCAAGGGTCGAGTCGGCCAGTGCATCCGTCACCGCCCGCAGGCGTTCCGGCCGCTCGGCGTGGCCGTCGCCGGGACGGTGGTCGAGCATGTCCTGATGGGTGTAGAGGGCGACGGTCATGACTCACTCTAACGTAAATCCGGGATTCTTGGATGCCTGAGCCCACTATCCGTCGCGCAAATGTGGACGACGCAGGCGTTCTGTCCGCGTTGGGAGCCCGGACGTTTTCGGAGACGTTCAGCCACCTTTACGACCCCGAAGACCTGAGCGCCTATATCGCCGAGGCCTATTCGGTCGAGACGACGCAGCGCGATCTGGCCGACCTGCGCCGGGCGCTGTGGCTGGTCGAGGATGGCGGCGAGGCGATCGGGTATGCGCTGGCGGGGCGCTGTGAGCTTCGGCATGCCGGGGTCACCCCGGACTGCGGCGAACTGAAGCGGATCTACTTTGTGCAGGGGCGACAGGGCGGCGGCCTGGGGCGGCGTCTGTTAAACGAGGTCCTGGCGTGGCTGCAGTCTGAAGGACCGCGCAGCGTCTGGATCGGGGTCTGGTCGGAGAACTTCGGCGCCCAGCGGTTCTATGCGCGCCACGGCTTCGAGCAGGTCGGTGAGTATGGCTTCAAGGTCGGCCGCACGGTTGACCGGGATTTCATCCTGAGACGGCCTGGGAACACCTTCCAGCCCGGATAGCCACAATTGGCGCATTGCGAACACATTTTCGCCTAAGTATTTGTTCTGACATCATTTTCATTGCAAATATTTAATTCCCTGACGGCTTGGCGGTGACGTCCGGTTTTGGGACTTTGCGCGCCAAAGGCTTCTGGGGCCTCGGGAGCGCAGGTGGGGATGCTGACAATCGGATACGTCCGGCAGGGTGACGCCATGGAGCCTGGCGAAATCGCTGGCCTTGAAGCCGCCGGCTGCCAGGTTGTGCGAACGGAAGTGTCAGCGGCAGGCGGCGACGTATTGGCCTCCATCCTCGACTTCATCAGTCACGGGGATCAATTGGTGGTGTCACGGCTGGATCGTCTGGCGTCCAGCGGGCGTGGTCTGTTTGAGGTGCTTTCAAGGCTAGAGGCCAGGGGCGCCCGCCTGCGTGTGCTTGCGCCCGAGATCGACAGTCACGCAGCGTCAGGGCACACGCTGCGGGCCGTGCTCAAGGCGGTCGCCGCGCTTGAACCGAGCGACCCGGCCCGCAGCAGGCGGGTCTCGCCCGTCGGCCAGGATATTATATCACTGCATCGCGCCGGGATCGGTCCGGTCGAGATCTCCCGCCGGCTTGGCGTGTCCCGAATGACCGTCTGGCGCAGGCTCAAGGCGAAGGATGCAATTCACGGATAGGGTCCGGCGCGGGAATCTGCGATCTAGGCCCCCGTCCTGCAATGATCGGGACGCGCGGAGCAAAACGCCATGAAACCCCCGATCAAGCGGCTCTCGGACCTCAAGGGGGGCTCTCCACCGGCCGGGGTGTTCCTGCCGCCGACGCCCAAGGTTTCGCGGCAGAAGAAGGCCAAGGTACTGACCGCTTCGGAACGCGCGGCGTTCCTGGCATCGCGACCGGACCTGAACACCAAGGGGTGACACGACTGGACAACGCAGCGCCTCGGCCCCATCCTGCCAAGTTCAAACAGTCGTTCGACGCGAGCCAACCTGATGTTCATGCGCTTCTTCACCGAGCTCCGCGAGGCCAAGGTGCCCGTGACGCTGAAGGAATACCTCATCCTCATGGAGGCCATGGACAAAGAGATCATCGACCGCTCGGTGGATGATTTCTATTATCTTTCACGGGCGGCGCTGGTGAAGGACGAGAAGAACATCGACCGGTTCGACCGGGTGTTCGCCCACGTCTTCAACGGCCTAGAAAAGACCACCGGGGAAGGCCTGATCGCTGACCTGCCGGCCGAATGGCTGAAGAGGCTGTCCGACAAATTCCTGACCGACGAGGAAAAGGCCCAGATCGAAGCCATGGGCGGCTTCGAAAAGCTGATGGAAGAGCTGGCCGAGCGGATGAAGCGGGCCCAGGAGGAAGAGGGCGACGGAGACGGCGACGGCAAGGGCAAGAACGGCCGCAACGGCCAGGGCGACAGCCCGTTTGGCGCCAATGGCTATCACCCCGAAGGTGTGCGCATCGGCCAGGACAAGGGCCGCCACGGCAAGGCGATCAAGGTCTGGGACAAGCGCGAGTACAAGAACCTCGACGACAGCGTCGAACTGGGCACCCGCAACATCAAGGTGGCGCTGCGCCGGCTGCGCAAGTGGGTCCGCGAGGGCCACCCCGACGAGCTGGACATGAACGGCACGATCAAGGGGACGTCGGAGAAGGGCTACCTGGACATCCAGATGCGCGCCGAACGCCGCAACAAGATCAGCGTTCTGCTGTTCTTTGACATCGGCGGCTCAATGGATAGCCACATCAAGATCTGCGAGGAGCTGTTTTCGGCCGCGCGGTCTGAGTTCAAGAACATGGAGTTCTACTACTTCCACAACTGCCTCTATGAGAGCGTTTGGAAGGACAATCGCCGCCGCCATGCCGAGAAGCTCAACACCTTCGACATCCTCCACAAATATCCTCATGATTACAAAGTCATCTTCGTGGGCGACGCGACCATGAGCCCCTACGAGATCACCTATCCGGGCGGCTCGGTGGAGCATTGGAACGAGGAGGCCGGCGCGG
>JANORH010000163.1:0-8274 GCA_031415215.1 Alphaproteobacteria bacterium
CCGCGCCTCCGGGCGCGGCCCTTTTTTTGACCTGAAGCCGACCGCACAGGCTTATGGCGAACCAGTCCTGTATCTGGCAGCAGCCTCGTCCGACCCACGTTTATCGCAGCACCGATCACCCTGCGCTCATTGCACGTCGCCTGGGTCGCGTCATGTGACTGCGACATAGGATCGCGCCCTCCCAGAGCGCCCGCTGGAGTTGCTTGCAATCCTTGGGTTGATGACGGATTTTCGTCGCAAGGGGAGCATGATGATTCAAGACCCGGAGTACAGTCGCCGCCTGGCGCAAAACCTCGTGGAGCTGTTGTCTCCCTATGAAGAAGAACTGATCCAGCTGGAACGTGACGCGCCCGCGTTCGGGCCACTGCGGCGGGCGATTGGAATTGTGATTGCAGAGGCCTGCTACTGCATTTCAGACAGGCCGTTTCCGCTTGATAGCCTCGCTCCCTCTGCAGACGACGAAGCGAACCGGACGGATGATGAAGCCAACCGCGCGCGGTAGGCTGTTGAGACTTTAGGAGAACCGGACTCTATGGCGAACAAACCCGATGCAGCTGCAGACCCCATTGACGTAGCCGTCGGCGCACGGATCAGGCTGCTGCGCAAAGTGCGTGGCCTGTCGCAGCAGGCGCTTGCCGAAGCCGCTGGCGTGACGTTCCAGCAGATTCAAAAATATGAGCGAGGCGCCAACCGCGTCAGTGCGTCGATGCTGACCCGAATCGCCAAGACGCTGGATGTGCCGGTCGCTGAAATGTTTGGTGAATCCACCGCCAACAGCGGTGCCGTCGACGAAGTGGCGGCCCTGCTGGCCGAGCCCGGGGCATTGGAACTTCTCAAGGCCTATTCGGTGCTGCCAAAGGGCGTGTCACGTTCCGCATTGGTCGAATTTGTCCGCAGTCTACGCAGCCAGCCGACCTGACACCGGTGCCCCGGGGGCCGCACGTGGCGGCTATCCCTGGGTCCTCATCAGGCCTCCAGCCCCAAAGCCACCAGAGCGCGGGCCTTGATGGCTTTGTAATCGACCTTGCCGTTGGGCGCGCGGCCAATGCTGTCGATCAGCACCAGTTCACGCGGGGCCTTGTAGGCGGCCAGTTGGTTGCGGACATGGTCCGAAAGGTCCTGAAGCGTCGGGGTCTGGCCGGATTCAGGCTCGACCACGGCGCAGATCCGCTCGCCGAAACGCGCGTCGGCCACGCCGACCACCACGGCATCGCGCACGCTGGCGTGACGCTTGAGGGCTTCCTCGACCTCCTCGGGGAAGACCTTTTCGCCGCCGGTATTGATGCAGACCGAGCCCCGGCCCAGCAGTGTCAGCGTCCCGTCAGTGTTCACCTCGGCCCAGTCGCCGGGCACCGACCAGCGGATGCCTTCCATGACCTTGAAGGTCGCGGCTGACTTGGCCTCGTCCTTGTAATAGCCGGCGGGCAGAAAGCCGGTGACGGCCACCATGCCGCGTTCCCCGGAACCGGGCACCACGCGCCGACCATCCTCGGCGAACACGGCGCAATTGGGCCCCAGCATGAAGGCTGCGGTCTGGACTTCCGCACCGGGTGCCGAGGAAGACGCTCCCATCCCCACCGCCTCCGACGAGCCGAAGCTGTCCATGATCACGGCACCAGTTACGTGCTTCAACAAGCCGCGCTTGTTTTCCTGGCTCCACATCGAGCCGGACGAGCTCATGGCTTTGACGGACGACAGGTCCCAGCGGCCGGGATTTGCTTCCAGCGCTTCCAGCATTGGCGTCGAAAAAGCCAGACCGACAATGACAATGCCGGTCGCCTGCAGGCGCTGGGCTTCGTCCCAGAGTTCCATCGCGTTGAACTTGCGGGACGGCAGGCAGGCGATCGTGCCGCCCGCGTTGAAGTTGATGAAAGCCGAGAACTGGCCGGTGCCGTGCATCAACGGTGCGGCGATCAGGGAGACCGGCCTTACGTGGTCGACGGCGGCATGGCGTTCCAGCAGTTCGGCAATGGAGGTTGCAGGGGCAATCCCCAGCGCGGCGTTGCCGCCCGCACCGATCACCTGGAACAGGTCGTCCTGTCGCCACATGACGCCCTTGGGCATGCCCGTGGTGCCGCCGGTGTAGAGCAGCAGCAGATCGTCGCCTGAGCGTCCCCAGGACGCCTTCACAGGGCGGTGCGCCGGGGGCTCGGCGACGATGGCGTCGTAGTCGTTCGCCCACGCCGGGACCGGATGTCCGGGTTCGGCGACCGCCACCCAGGTCTTGACCCGCGGTAGACGTGGGCGGATCGCTTCGACGGTGTCCGTGAAACCGGCGTGGAACACGACCGCCTCAGCGTCTGCGTTGTCGAATAAATAGACCAACTCCTCCGCCCCATAGCGATAGTTGGTGTTGACCGGCTCGAACCCGCCCTTGAAGGCCGCGAAGTAGCTTTCGAGATACTCCGCCCCATTATAGAGATAACCGGCCACCTTGGCCCGGGGGCTCATGCCGCTGGCGATGAAGTGGGCAGCCAGGGCATCGGCACGCGCATCAAATTGACCCCAGGTAATAGTTCTAGTGGCTTGAATGCATTGAGGATGGTTCGGTTGGGCTGCGGCGATCGCTTCCCACACATCCGCGAAATTCCACGCCATACCGTCTACGTCTCCCGCACGTTTTCTATCGTTGGCCGCACGATGGCGGGTTGCCCCGCGTCAAGTCAAACCGGAAGCGCGGTCGTGGACTTGATCTGCTCCATCGCGAAGGCCGACGACACATCTGATAGCGGAACGGCCGCGATCAAGCGCCGATAGAAGACGTCATACGCCGAGATGTCTTTCACCAGCACTTTCAACAGGTAATCCGTGTCACCTGACAGCCGATAGAACTCCACGACCTCGGGCATCGAAGAGGCTGCCCCGGCAAAGGCGTCCAGCCACTCCTGGTCGTGACGGCTGGTTCTTACCGACACAAACACAGCAAGGCCCAGATCCAGTTTGGTCCGGTCCAGCAAGGCAACACGTCCCAGGATCACCCCGCCATCGGTGAGGCGCTTCACGCGTTTCCAGCAGGGGGTCTGTGACAGGCCCACCATCCGCGCCAGCTCCAGGATCGGAATAGTCGCATCCTTCTGGAGTTCGCGCAGGATGCGACGATCAATGGCGTCGAGAACAAAATCCATGTTTTGGGTCCTTGGTGGAGACCAAGGTTCTAGGTCACGATGCCCGGATAGTCATGACTTCCTGCGAAGCTGCACGCCGCCTGGGTCAATCGGCAGTCCGTGGACCTGCATATTGTGACTGTGAGCCAGCTGGTGCAGCGCAAACGCGGTCTGCATGGCGCTCACACGGCCCTGAGCGTCCTCAGCAGCATTGACCGCCTCCTTGGCCAACTTGAGGGCGAACATCGGCTTGCTGGCAATGCGCGTTGCGAGGTCCAGCGTGAATGTTTCCAACTCAGCCGCCGGCACCACCTGATTGACCATGCCCAACGCCTTGGCGTCTTGCGCCGTCAGCCAGTCGGCGGTGAACAGCAGTTCCTTGGCCTTGCGCGGCCCCAGCTCCCAGGGGTGGGCGAAGTACTCGACGCCTGCGACCCCCATGCCCACGGTGTTGTCACAGAAGGCCGCGTCGTCAGCGGCGACGATCAGGTCGCAGGGCCACGCCAGCATCAGGCCGCCGGCGATGCATTTTCCCTGCACCTGGGCGATCGTCGGCTTGGGAATGTTTCGCCAACGCTCTGACAGACCGAGATAAATCTCCTTCTCGAACGCCATTTGCCCCTCGGCGCCGGCACATCCAAATCCACACCAGGTGCCAACGAGATCATGCCCGGCCATCCGATCTGCCATCGAACCCCTTTCGCGCAGATCATGGCCTGACGAGAAATGTGGGCCAGCGGCGGATAGAATGATCACTTTGATTGTGTCATCACGCGCGGCCTTATCGAAGGCAGCGTTCAGCGCGTACAACAGGGTGGTATCCTGAGCGTTGCGGCTCTCGGGCCGATTCAACACCAGCCGGGCGATATTTGGCGCCGGGGTCTCGTATAGAACTGTCGGTGCGTCGGTCATGGCGGCCCTCCCAGGCTCTGGTGCATATCAGCCTGTTCCGGGACAACTGTCACGTCGGCGGAGTTCTTAGTAGGAATCGCCGCGCACGACGTTTCCCATGCTCAAAAGGCTATAACGGCCCCTCTACCGATATCCAGTAGCGCCCAGCGTACGTCACGTTAGGATGCAGCAAGCGACTCGGTTCCAGCGACCCCCGCCGGGACCTCGCGACAACATCTAGCCGGGGGAGCCCATGGCCACGGAAAAAAAGACGAACGCCCTGCAGAAACCTCTGACGCCGTCGCCGGAGCTGGCCGCGGTGGTTGGCGCGGGTCAACTCTCGCGCGGTGAGACGGTCTCGAAAATCTGGGTGTATATCAAGGCAAATAACCTTCAGGATCCCGCCAACAAGCGCGATATCCTGGCTGACGCCAAGCTGAAGGCCGTCTTTGACGGCAAAGACAAGGTAAGCATGTTCGAAATGAACAAGCACCTCGCCCGCCACCTGAAATAGACGACGCGCTGAGCGGCGCGCCAACGCCGTGATGAACTGATCCGACGAGACCTCGCAGACGATTGTTTGCGAGGTCTCTTCATTATTGAGCCTTGCTTCGCTAAATGCCCCAACAGACAGCCAATCCATATTGATGGACCTTCCGTGAAGTCGCCGAACCGAGCCATCATCCTTGCCGCGGGGCAGGGCAAGCGCCTCCTGCCGCTGACCGAGAACCGGCCGAAGTGCCTGATCGAGCTGTCCGGGCGTACGTTGCTGGCCTGGCAACTGTTGCGTCTACAAGCGGCCGGTGTCGATGAGGCGGTCATTGTCACAGGATTTCGGGCTGACGCGGTCGAGGCCGAGGTCCGCAGCCTGAACATGACCATGCCCGTTCGGCTGGTGTTCAACCCGTTTTATACGGTGTCCGACAACACGGCATCTTGCTGGATTGTCAGGAGTGAGTTTGACCGCGATGTCCTTGTGCTGAACGGTGACACCTTGTTCGGAGAAGGTGTCACCGAGCGGTTGCTGTCCGTCGCCGAGGCCGACATCACCGTCACCATCGACCGCAAGGCATCCTACGACGCCGATGACATGAAGGTTCTGACCGACGGTGGTGCCCTGCGCGCCATTGGCAAGACCATCGAAGCTTACGACGCTGAGTCCATCGGCTTTCTGCGCTTCTCTACGGCCGGTGCGGCCAGGTTTGCCGCCGGCGTCGATCACGTTCTGCAGTCACCCGAAGGTTTGCGCCGCTGGTACCTCAGCGTGATTGATGAGCTGGCCCAGAGCGGCACTGATGTCCGCGTGTGCTCGATTGAAGGCCTTGAGTGGGGGGAAATGGATTTCCCACAGGATGTTGAAGACCTGAACCGCCTCTCAGCAGGGTGGACGAAGCCGTAGGTCGCCACGGATCAGTGGCCGACAATCTTTCTGACCAGGTCCAGATCCGCAGCCTTATCCACGTCCACTGACGCCAACCCGTAGGGCGTCTCCACAATGGCGGCTGTCACTCCTGCAAGCCGGCCCAGCCGCGCGGCGGCATCCTTCAGGGCTAGCCGACCCGTCGCGTACTGCAACAGCATGCCCGGCCCCAGAATCTGCGCCATGCGCCAGGGTCGCTTGCGCTCGGCCTCGACACGTCGCCACAGGTCGATGACACCCAGAGATTGGCCGTTGGATAGCCAGAACAGGTTGCAACCCGACCAGTGACCGTCGGCCAGCTTCAGCCAGGTCCGTTGCGTTTCCGGCGCGGCTGCCTCGACCGTAGCGCGCGCCGCCACCAAAGCCGCGACATCGACATCCGCCGGGATCTCGGCGAGGAAATGTCGTACCCAGTCGCCTTCCAGCAGGGCATGGTCGGCGGTGGTGACCAGCACGGGGGTTCCCAGCACCTCGGCGCCGCGTTTGACACTCAAACTGGGCCCGGCCGCCTCATCAATCACATCTACGCCGAGGCGAAGGGCCTCGCCGCGCACGTCCGGGTGGCTGGAGATCACGGCGATTCGCGCCGCGCCTGCGGCCCCGAGCGCGCCTACGACGCGCGCCAGCAAGGTCTTGCCCTGCAAGGTAATCAGCGCTTTGTGCCCGACGCCAGCATAGGCCGCCACTGCGTCAACCCCGCTGCGCGATCCGGCCAGCACCAGGGCGTTGAATGGCGTCAAGTCAGGGCCTTCTGGTAAAGCCTATAGGTCTTGTAGACCTTTGCCCCGCCGACATCGCAGATCCGGCGCATGGACAGGTTGTCTTCCAGTACCCAGGACAGTTCATAGCGCGCGTAACCCAGCTTGCGCGCCGCCTGAGCGACCGCGTCAATCAACAGGAACGGCAGAAGTTGGCCCCGCAACGACCCTGCGACCTTGCGCTTGACGCCCATCAAGGGCACGCGCCCCGTCTTCACACCCCGGATTTTAAGGCGCCAGATCAGCTTCGCCCAGCCGAAGGGGAACAACTTGCCCTTCAGATCGGCAATCGCTTCGTTGATGTTGGGCAGCAGGATCATGAATCCCACCGTCTCGCCGTCGACGTCTGCAAACCACGTCAGGCGTTTGTCGATCAGCAGTTTCAGGGTCGCGGCAAGCGCCTTGGTTTCGGCTTCAGTCGTCGGCGTGAAACCCCAGTTGCCGGACCAGGCATCGTTGAGAATGCCCGTCAGGGTGTCCACCTCGGCGTCGAACCGGCTCATGTCGAGCATTCGCAAGGTAACGCCCTCGGGCGGACCCTTGCGAATTCGCCGCAGGATCGGCGCAGGCAGGTCGTCATTGACGCTGCAGATATAGGCAAAGATGTCCTTGGCACGACCATAGCCCTGTTCCTCGACCCTCGCCGGGATGTAGCTGGCATCGTGGCTCATCATGAACATGGGCGGGTTTTCGTGACCCTCCACCAGAAGGCCGACCTCTTCGTTGGTCGAGAGGTTTACGGGTCCCAGGGCGGCGCGACAGTCCCGCGCCCGCAGCCAGTCTTCGGCCACCCCAAAGAGCGCCTTGAAAACCGCAGGATCATCTTCGGCCGAGATCATGCCGAAATTGCCGATACCCTCGGGCGTCTGAGGATTGAGGCGATCAATCTGGGCACTGATCCGGCCCACATCACGACCGCCGCGCACCGCCAGCCAGAACTGCACGTCCGCATGCTCGAAGAACGGATTGCCCTTGGCGGTCAGAGACTGTTGCCGCTCGAAGACCAGCGGCGCCACATAGTTGGGATCGCCTGCGCCAAGTCGCATGGGAAGGCCGATGAACCGATCCAGCTCCGCCCTGGACTCGACGGGAACGATCCGGATGTCCCCCTCGGTGTCCATCACCCCTCCAGATAGATCAACGCGGTGACGCCCAGAGCTGCAAACATGGCAGGTGCCGCCCAGGCCGCCAGGATCGGCGGAGCCGCCCCGCTCTCTCCCAGTGCCGTGAAGGCACCGTCAAACACCAGATATAACAATCCCGAGGCAAGACACTGAACCAGCAGCGTCGCACCCCCGCCGCGGAAATTGGCCAAGGAGGCCGGTGCAGCCAGCAGCAGCATGACGATACAGGCCAACGGGGCGGCCCAGGCCCGCTGAAGCTGGGTGTCGTAGAATGTGCGAGGCCGCGTCGAGAGCCCTCCTGCAAGGGCGCGGCTGGCCTCCTGTGGGGTGACTATGGTCTGACCCGCCGCCATGGCGCGCACGTCGGCCGGTTGCAGATTCTGGGTCCATCCCATGGTCCTGGCCGAGCCTTCCGAAATGCTGGCCGCCGCCAACGTTTCAAACCGGGGTTCAATCAGGGTCCACCGTCCAGCCGCCCAGACGGCAGCCTTCGCCGTGGTCCGTTCGACCAGCCGGCCGTTTTCGTCGCGCCGATACAGCGTGACGTTCTCCAGACTGCGGCCGTCGGGATCGCGGGGGACCGCCACAACCACCTCGTCGCCAAGCCGGAAAGTCACCGGGTCAATCGCTTTGGAGGCATCCTTTGGCGCACTGGCTTGCCACCAGGCGCTCAGCATCTGGTCGGTCTTTGGGGCAATGACCATGCCGATCGCCAGTTGCGCCAGTGCCAGTGCCACGACCGCCGGAGCAGCCATCAAGGTAATCCGATAAGCCGAGATACCCGTCGAGCGCATCGCCGTCACAGCGCTCTCGCCGCCCAGCTTGGCGAAGGCGAACAGCGATCCGGCCAGCACGGCCAAGGGTGCCGCCTGTTCGATCAGCCGCGGCATCCGCAGCATCGCATAATAGGCGACTCCCCCTGGACCCAGGTTGCGGTCCAGGATCTGGGTGGTGACCTCAAGCAGGTCGATGATCTG
>JANORH010000164.1:0-4824 GCA_031415215.1 Alphaproteobacteria bacterium
TGGGGCAAGCCGAGGCCGGGCCGGGGGTGACGCTGGCGGCCGCGCGGGCCTGGGCGGTGGGCGACGTGCGCGCCGCGTTGGATAATGAACGCACCTATGAGCGCTGCCTGGCCGTGATCAGCGGCGGACGGACCTATGACGAGCGCACCAAGGCGGATACGGCAGCCGCTATCGCGGCGGCGCTGAAGACCCCGGGCCATGCCATCGTGCTGGTGTCCCTGCGACCACTGCTGGCCCAGAACGGCGTCCTCGAACGACTGCGCACGCAGGGGTTCGCGGTGAAAACGCCCGGCGAGGAGTGATTTCCCTGCCCATTAAGGTAGGGAAGGCATCACAACCCCGGCAGCTTGATCCGGGACTTGCCTTCGCGCTGGATCACTACGGCCTTGTTGCCGGTCAGGGTCGAGATGCGATCCTTTTCGGCGGCGGCGTCAACTGGCGTGCTGGAGCCGTCGAGGCCACTGGTCGCCGCAACGCTTGGCGTGGCGTCTTTTTTCCAGAACATCACGTTGTCCGCGAAGCTCTTTTCCTTGTGCGCGATGTCGCCGAATTCGTCGTCGACAACGTAGCGGACCAGCGGGTCGGCCTTTTCGGCACCGGCCTTGGCGACCAGCATCTTTTCGCCGTCCGAGCGTTGCTCGGCTTCGCGCTGACCCAGCAGGGCATTGCGCGCGACGCTCTCCGGCTGCAGTTCCTGCGGGCGCGGCTCTCCGGGGGCGGGCGGGCGGAGAGCGTAGTCGGGCGGCACGACCAGCGGCGCCTTGGTGACAATGCGGAATTCGTCAGGCGTCACCTTGGACATGCCAAGCGCCTTCTGGGTCGAGGTACAGCCGGCGAGGCCTGCGGTCGCGACCAGGGCGGTCACAACAATCGTACGGTTCAGGCTCATGAATCCAGCAACTCCCAGACGCCTAGATCAGGCGGGATCGTTTCACACCATGCCGGATTCCTGTGGCGGGAAAACGGCGCGGGGAAATCAGATAGCGCAATCGACGCCCAAGGCCAACGGATCAGGTCTTGGGCTCGCCGCGAAGGCTGTCGAGCAGGAACAGGATCACCCCGATCGTGATGCCGGCGTCAGCGACGTTGAAGATCCAAGGGAAATAGCCCAGTCGCGACACGTCCATGAAGTCGATCACCGCGCCAAAGATCGCCCGGTCGATGGCATTGCCGATCGCGCCGCCGATCAGCATGCCGTAGCCCACCGCTGCCAGCATCCGGATCTGGCCCTTGCGCAGCCAGTTTATCAGCAGCAGGGCCACGCCGAGATTGAACGCCACCATCCCCCAGCGAACGATGTCGTTACCCGCCTGCAGCAGGCCGAAGCTGACGCCCCGGTTCCAGATGCGGGTGAACTGCAGCGGCCAGATCACCTCCTGCGTGGTGTACTCCGGCAAGCGCAGGATCTCCATGATCCAGTATTTGCTGGCCTGATCGAGCGCCAGAACGACAATCACGATCAGGTAGGCCGTCCAGCCGATCCGGGACACAGCCGTCATGCGCGCGCCGCGTCCCAGGCCGCCACGGCGGCTGCGTCACGCAGCGACAGGTCGGGATAGCGCGGATCTGTGCCCACTTCCGGCAGGATCCGCCAGGAACGGGCACATTTAGTGCCCTGGGCTTTCAACGGCTCGACGGCGACACCGGCCACGTCAGACAGACGGAACGCCTCGGCTGGTCCGGTGCCGACCATCAGGGTCGCCTGGCTGGTGCGGAACACCTCGGCGGCGTCCAGCCCCTCGAAGGCGGCGACCAAGTCGGTGTTAGACACATAGACCTTGGGTGCCGCCTCCAGCGCCGCGCCCATGCGCTTTTCGCGCCGTTCGACTTCAAGCGCGCCGGTGATGACCGAGGTCACCTGCTGCACCCGGGCCCAACGAATAGCCTCGTCGTCATTGCGCCATTCGGCCGGCGTGGTCGGGATCACTCGCATGGCGTTGGCGTGGGCGTCGGGATAGCGGGTCGCCCAAGCCTCCTCCATAGTGAAGGGGATAAGGGGGGCCAGCCAGGCGGTCAGGCGTTCGAACACCGCGTCCATGACCGTTCGCGCGGCACGGCGTTTCACGTCGCCCGGCTGGTCGCAATAGAGGCAGTCTCTCCGAATATCGAAGAACAGCGCCGACAGCTCGTTCTGGCAGAACTCGGTGATCGGCCGAATCACATCCTGGAAAAGGTAACCCTCGTAGGCGGCCCGCACCTGCACATCCAGTTCGTACAGTCGGTGGAGGATGAAGCGCTCCAGCGGAGGCATCTGGTCCAACTCGACGGCCTCATCGGGCGAATAATCGGCCAGTGCGCCCAGCATATAGCGCACCGTGTTGCGCAGCTTGCGATAGGCGTCCGACGTGGTCTGCAGCACGGTCTTCCCGATGCGGCTGTCGTCGGCGTAGTCGATCATGGCGGCCCACAGCCGGATGATCTCGGCACCGCTTTCACGGATCACCACCTCGGGGTCGACGGTGTTGCCCTTGGACTTGGACATCTTCTCGCCGGCCTCATCCATGGTGAAGCCGTGGGTCAGGATGGCGTCATAGGGCGCACGGCCCCGGGTGCCCGAACTTTCCAGCAGCGACGACTGGAACCAGCCGCGATGCTGGTCAGAGCCTTCGAGGTAGAGGTCAGCTGGCCATTTCGTATGGGCGCGATTTTCCAGCGTGAAGGCGTGGGTGGAGCCGCTATCGAACCAGACATCGAGGATGTCCTCGACCTTCTCGAACCGCTGGGGATCATGTTCGCCGAGGAAATCGGCGTCCGGACGGTTGAACCAGGCGTCGGCACCCTCCTCGGCGATCAGGTCGACGATGCGGCGGTTGACGGCCTCATCGTGCAGCGGTTGGTTCGTCTCCTTGTCGACGAACATGGCCAGCGGCGCACCCCAGGCGCGCTGGCGGCTGATCAGCCAGTCGGGGCGGCTCTCGACCATGGCGCGGATGCGATTGCGGCCCCCGGCGGGATAGAACCTGGTGGCTTCGATGGCCTCCAGTGCGGTCTCGCGCAGGGTACGGCCTTTGTGCGCCTTGTCCTCAAGCGGCTCGTCCATGCGGATGAACCACTGGGGCGTATTGCGGAAGATCACCGGCGCGCCGGAACGCCAGGAGTGCGGATAGCTGTGTTCCAGCCGTCCGCGCGCCAGCAGGTTTCCGGCCTCGATCAGCTTGTCCATGACCGCCGGATTTGCGGGACCGAACTTGCCGGACTTCTTGCCTTCGGTTTCCAGCACTTTCAGCCCCGCGAACAGGGCCACGTGGGGATAGTAGGCGCCGTCCGCGTCGACGGTATCGGGGATCTCGCGATGGCCGTGCGCCATCCACACCACATAGTCGTCCGCCCCGTGGCCGGGGGCCGTGTGGACAAAACCGGTGCCCGCATCGTCGGTGACGTGGTCGCCGCTCAGCAACGGCACGCTGAAGCCATAGTGCCCGTCCAGATTGGCCAGCGGGTGTGCGCAGACCATGCCCTGGCAGTCCACCGCCTCGATCCTGCGCGCGCTGGCGATCATCGCCGCCTTGAAGACGTCGCCCGACAGCTTGTCGGCCACGATCAGGCGGTCGCCCGGCTTGGCCCAGGGCTCGAAGGCAAGGTCCGGCACCATCGCCTCGACCTGATAGACCGCATACTCGACGGTCTCGTTGTAGCTGATCGCCCGGTTGGCGGGGATGGTCCAGGGCGTGGTGGTCCAGATGACGACCGAGGCACCAAGTGTGGCGTCCGACCCCTCCACCACCGGGAACTTCACCCAGACCGTGGGGCTGTTGTGGTCGTGGTATTCCACCTCGGCCTCGGCCAGGGCGGTGCGTTCCACCGGGCTCCACATCACCGGCTTGGAGCCGCGATAGAGCTGGCCGGAGGCCACGAACTTGTGGAACTCGGCCACGATGGTGGCCTCGCTGGAATAGTCCATGGTGGCGTAACGGTTTTCCCAGTCACCGATCACGCCCAGGCGCTTGAACCCCGCCATCTGAACATCGATCCAGTGGCTGGCATATTCGCGGCAGCGGGTCCGGAACTCGGCCTTGGAGACCTCGTCCTTGCGGCGACCCTTCTCTTTCAGCTCCTTCTCGATCTGCCATTCGATCGGCAGGCCGTGGCAGTCCCAGCCGGGGACGTAGTCGACGTCGTAGCCGAGTAGAAACCTCGAACGCACCACGAAGTCCTTCAGCGTTTTTTGCAGCGCGTGGCCGATGTGGATCGCACCGTTGGCATAGGGCGGCCCGTCGTGCAGCACGAACAGCGGCGCCCCCGCCCGCTGCCGCTCGGCCCGCATGGCGTTGTACAGATCCATCTCCGCCCACTTGGCCAGGATCTGCGGCTCCTTCTGCGGCAACCCTGCGCGCATGGGGAAGGGTGTGTCGGGGAGAAAGACGGTCTCGCGATAATCGCGTGCGGTCGAGGTGGCGTCGTCGGCCATGAGCTTATCCGTAAGGTCCGGGGGTGTGAGGTGCGGGGTGAAAACCCGGCGCGCGCTGGATCAACGTCCGACGGCGTCACGCCGGGCGGATAATTCGCAAGTCTGTCCGAACCCAGTTCATGGGCGAGGCTGTATCAGAGCCAGGCGGGGGCGTCATCCCTCCGTGCGTCGGCAGCGCCCCCTCCACCCCTTCGGGGTCCCCCTCCCCCGAAATCGAGGGAGGAACCGATCACGCCAAGTTCCTCACCCGTGCCAACGGGGGAGGGGGACCCCGAAGGGGTGGAGGGGGCGCTGGGCTCGCGTTGGCCTATGCCCCCAAGAGCGTCCGCGCCTGCTTCGCGTCCGCCATCACCTGCGTGGTCATGATTGCCAGACTGTCGAACTTCTCCTCCGGTCGCAGGAAGGCGATCAGGTCG
>JANORH010000165.1:0-8801 GCA_031415215.1 Alphaproteobacteria bacterium
TGGGGTTCGCCACACCCTCTGCTGTCGCCTTGCCGGGCACATAGGCGTGGATATCCATGATCCCGGGTTTGGGAACCGGTTTCGACGCGCGGGCGCGGTCAGGCAGGTCTTGGGTATCGGACATGAGGTTTGACGAAACTGGATTTGCGCCGAAGGGCGGGGTGGCGACTTCTTACACGTCCAGCGGCGGCGGCGCAGCCCCGATCACGCCGCTGAGCTTGCCCGGCGCGCGGGCCAGACGTTCGTCATCGGCCTGGTAGAAGCCGGCCAGTTGGAACAGCTTCAGCCCACCCGCCGCCATGACCAGCTCGGCGGCCACACCGTCGCGGCTCAAAGCCTCAACAATCACCGGGGCGGAACCCGGCGCGTCGGTGACCCAGAAGGTATGGTCGTCACCGGTGGGCTCGACCTCTACGGCGGCCACGGCCAGGGCCGTCATAGGACCCCAGGCGGTCAGACACGGCAGGGCGGCGAAGACCCTCAGTGCAGGTTGCGCCAGCAGGCGGCCCCACCAGGCGCTATCCGGGGTCAGGGCGCAGACCGCGACGCCGCCGGGCGTACGCGCTGCGGCCAAGGCGTCTTCGGGTTTGGCCACCTGGGTCAGTGGCGGCGCACCGCCCAGCCGCTGGCGGGCCAGCTCCATCGCGCGACCGGGATCGCGGCCGCCCCAGACCGAGACGTGATAAGGCCCCTGCCCCGCCAGACTGTCGGCCATGAGTTCCCGCCAGACCCGCACGACCAGGGCCGGGCTGGCCGCATCGCGTTCCGTGGCGATCAGTCGCCGCAGGATGGCGGTCTCGCGGGCCGGACGCAGGCCGAATTTGGCGCCGTCACCCGCCGCCTGCTTGGCCGTGGCCACGACCCGCGCCAGCGACGCGCGCTCATCGACCAGGCGCAGAAGTTCCGCATCAAGGGCATCGATGCGCTGCCGCACCATAGCCAGCGACGGCGCGGCCCCGGTCTTCGCCTCGGACATGAAACTCCCCCAAAGCAGGAGCCCGCGACCTATGTCATTGCACGGCGGCACGCAATAGGGTGCCGGGGCGCAAGAAAGTTGCTGTTGAAACCGGTATTTGGGCTCAGGCCGCCGCCGCATCCTTGCGCGGGTTCAGCGCAGTGCTCAGCGCCACCCGCAGATGTTCCGGCTTCATCGGCTTTTCGACCACGCTGTTCATGCCCGCCGCCAGATATCCCACGGCATCCTCCGGGTCCGCGTTGGCAGTCAGGGCGATGATTGGCACGATGCCGAGGCGACCTGGCAAAGCGCGGATGGCCCGCGTCGCTGCCACACCGTCCATGTTCGGCATGCGGATATCCATCAGGATCAGGTCAAACCGCCCGGTCTTCGCGGCTTCGACGGCTTCATCGCCATCCTCCACCGCCTCGCTGGTGCAGTCGAACATCTCGACCAATGACTGGGCGACCATGCGGTTGGTGGCATTGTCGTCCACCACCAGGATGTGGGCCTGACGACCTGCCGTTTCCGACGGCGCTTTGGCAGTTTCCGGGATATGCGCCAGGACGATCTCGAACGTCGAGGTGTCGGAGGCCCCGGCATTGGCTTCCTTGCGCTGAACGCCGTTCATACCTTCCAGAATCCGGCGGGACAGCATGGCCCCGAACGCAACTTCCAGACCCAGACGTTCCTCGATGATCTGGATGCGGGCCTCAACGTCCTTGGCGTCCCAGGAAGTGTCGCGCGGGCCGCGCACGCGGCCTTCCAGATGGACTCCATCTGGCTGAACATAGGCATGAAGGCCAGCTTCGACGGCGCCGCGCGCCTGTGCGGCGACCGCTTCACCGATAAAGCCGTCAAAGATCTGCAGCAGACGTCGGCGATCAGCCATCGCCGCCGCTTCCGGATCGCCGTCATAGGACATCAGCAAGGTCACCCCGGCGTCTGCAGACCGCAACTGCCAACGGCTCTGGATATCGTCCATCAAGTCTCGAAGGCGAACCGGTTCGAGGTCCAGAGACGGGCCGCTCACCGAAATGCGCCTGAGGTCCCGCTCGGCATCAATCAACCGCGCGACGGCGGCTGCGGCATCGGCCATGCTGGCTACACAGGCTTCGCCGTCAGCGCTCAGACGCTGCCTGCCCAGTTGTTCGGTAAGCGCCAGCACGCCTTCCATCTTCTGACGGATGTCGGCGTTCATTCTGTCGGCGAAGAACTCGGGAAGTGACATGAAACTGGGGAACCAAGGAACCTGACGACGTACTCTTAGTGCCAAAGCGCTTGCATAGAGGTTAAGCCCCCGCGCTGACTTCCCTGATCGGCGCTTAACGCCCATATGGAACCGATGAACGACGGCGCACTCGTGCTCTTTTCCGGTGGCCAGGACTCCACAGCCTGCCTGGCCTGGGCTCTGGACCGCTATAGCCGGGTCGAGACGGTGGGTTTCGACTATGGGCAGCGCCATGCTGTGGAGCTTCAGGCGCGACAGAGGGTTCGAGATCGCCTGATGTCGGAGTTCCCGCAGTGGAAACCCCGTCTGGGCGACGACCATGTGCTGGACATCCGCAGTTTCGGCGCAATCGCTGACACCGCCATGACCAGCGACCGCACCATCGAGACCACATCAAAGGGCCTGCCGTCGACCTTTGTGCCGGGGCGCAACCTGGTGTTCCTGCTCTATGCCGCCGCGCTGGCGGACCGTCGGGGGCTTTGCGCGCTGGTTGGCGGGATGTGTGAGACGGACTTCTCCGGCTACCCCGACTGTCGGCGCGACACCCTGGATGCGACAGAGCAGGCGTTGAACCTGGGCATGGAACAGACCTTTCGGGTTGAAACACCCCTGATGCAGCTGACAAAGGCCGAGACCTGGGGACTGGCCAAGGCGCTGGGCGGTGAGGCGTTGATCGCTATCACGGTCGAGGACAGTCACACCTGTTATCTCGGCGAACGCGGCACCCTTCACCCTTGGGGCCATGGTTGCGGCGGGTGTCCGGCCTGTGAGCTGCGCCAGCGTGGCTATGAAGCCTGGGACGTGGACGGTCGGCCATGAGCTATGCCGTCAAAGAGATTTTTCTGACCCTGCAGGGCGAGGGTGGCCAGGCGGGTCGCCCGGCAGTGTTCTGCCGTTTTGCGGGCTGCAATCTGTGGTCCGGTCGCGAGCAGGATCGCGTCACCGCGATCTGTAACTTCTGCGACACTGACTTCGTCGGCATGGATGGGCCGGGTGGCGGGCGTTTCGCCGACGCCGACGCCCTGGCTGGCGCCGTGGAGGCCGCCTGGGCGGGTGGGCCGTCGAACCGTCTGGCCGTGCTGACCGGCGGCGAACCTTTGCTGCAGGTCGATGCGGCTCTGGTCAGCGCCCTGCACGCGCACGGGTTTGCAATTGCGCTGGAGACCAATGGCACAATGGTCGCGCCCGACGGCATCGACTGGGTGTGTGTCAGCCCGAAGGCCCAGGCGCCGATGGTCCAGACGTCGGGACAGGAACTGAAACTGGTCTACCCGCAACCCGGCGTCGATCCCGCCCGATTTGAGACCCTGGATTTCGAGCGGTTTCTGCTGCAACCGATGGACGGTCCCGACCGTGCTGCCAACACCGAAGCCGCGATCACCTATTGCCTCACCCACCCTCATTGGCGTTTAAGCGTGCAAACCCACAAGTATCTCGGCATCGCCTAGGCCATAGCGCCTGGACCGCCCCATTGCAGCGTTCATGAGCCAACCCACCTTCGAAATCACCAAGGCCGCGACGTTCGACGCCGCGCACTTCTTCGCCGAGGGGCCGCAGCACCGGCCCTATGCCAACATTCACGGCCATTCTTTTCGGGTGGAGGCCACCGTTCGCGGCCAGGCGCAGGAGCCGGTCGGCTGGGTAGCGGATCTGGCCGATCTCGAGGCGGCGCTGAAGCTGGTGGCCGGTGAGCTGGACCACGGACTGCTGAACGAAAAACCGGGGCTTGAACGACCGACCCTGGAGCACATCTGCCTCTATTTTGCCGAACGGCTGCGGACGCCGTTTCCGGGGCTGTCGCGGATCGTGGTGTCACGGCCGACCATCGGCGAAAGCTGCGCTCTGTCGCTGAGCTGAGCCCTCCGCCCGCCTCTGTGACAGCGTTGTAATTCTTCGACGTTTGACATTCCTTTACAGCATAAGGGATACGGTGTTCTCGGAACGCTCCCCCGTTCCGGATATCAATGTCGCCAAGGATCGCCCTCTATGCGCCCGTCCATGATCGCAACAGCCTTCGGGCTGGCCCTGACACTCGTCGTGGGCGCTGCGCCTCCGGCCGTGGCCGCAAAGTCGGCTGCGCAGACGATGGGGGTTGGGACCCCCGCCCAGGTAGACAACTTCCGACTGGTCACCGCCACCGGGCACTCACAGGACCTCTACCGCTATCAGGACTCCAAAGCCGTGGTGCTGGTGATGCACGCGCTGGGTAGCCCGGATATTCGCAAAATCGCGCCCGCGCTGACCGCCCTGCAAGCCGCCTATGGTCCCAAGGGCGTACAGGTGATGATGCTGAATTCCAGCGCCAGAGATGCACGCGCCGCCGTATTGACCGAAGCCAGAACACTCGGTCTCAACCTGCCAATCCTGATGGACGACAACCAGCTGGTCGGTGACCAGATGGGCGCAACCCGCGTCTCGGAGGTGTTCGTGGTCAACCCACGCACTTGGGCCGTGGTCTACCGCGGCCCGCTGCACGATGCCGCCAGTGCGCTCGACGCCCTGATAGCGGGCAAGGCGGTGGCGATGTCGAAGGTCGCGGCAAAGGGCGCGCTGATCAGCTTCCCCGACCGCAGCGCCGCCGCCCAGGCCGCGTTCCAGAAAATTTCCTACGCCCGCGACATCGTGCCGATCATCGAGCAGAAGTGCATCGCCTGTCACCAGGAGGGCGGCATCGCGCCCTTTGCCATGGATGGCTATGCCAAGGTCAAGGGTTTCGCGCCGATGATCCGCGAGGCGGTGCGCACCGACCGCATGCCGCCGTGGGACGTCGACGCCAAGGTCGGTCACTTCAAGGACGACAAGAGCCTGTCGCCTGCCCAGATCAAGACCCTGGTCCGCTGGATCGAAGCCGGTGCCCAGCGCGGTGATGGCCCCGACAAGCTGGCCGAGGTTCGTCACGTGGCACCGGAATGGCCGCTGGGCAAGCCCGACCTGGTGATCGACATCCCGTCCTACGCGATCCCCGCCAGTGGCATCGTCGACTATCAGTATCCGGTGATGGACAATCCGTTGACCGAAGGCCGTTGGCTGAAAGCCTCGACAGCGCGGGTCGGCCAGCGCCAGGCCGTGCACCACATCCTGTCCGGCTACATTCCGCCCGGCGCCGACAAGCAGGGTGGGATGGGCAACTGGGGCGGCAGCGTCGGCGGTTACACCGTTGGCATGGAGAGCATCGTCATGCCGAAGGATATCGGCAGCTACATCCCCGCCGGCGGCTCCATCGGCTACCAGATGCACTACACGCCATTCGGCAAGGAGGTGCTCTCCACCCAGCAGATCGGTCTCTATTTCTACAAGAAGGACGAGCTGCCCAAGCTGATGATGCGCGAGAACACAATCGCCAACATTTTCATCAAGATCCCGCCCAACACCGAGGCGCACAAGGAAGTGGGCTATCTCGACTTCCCGCACGACGCGCTGCTCTACACGGCGGTGGTCCATGCCCACTATCGCGGCACCTATTCGGACCTGACGATCCGCTATCCCGACGGCACGGAAAAGCAGTTGCTGAACGTGCCGCGCTATGACTTCAACTGGCAGCGAATGTACGAGTTTGCTGAGCCCATCCCGGTGCCCGCCGGCTCGAAGCTCATCGCCACCTACGTCTACGACAACTCCAAGCGAAATCCGGCCAATCCGGACCCAAACAAGGAGATTACGTGGGGCGACCAGTCGTTCGAGGAAATGTTTTTCACCCAGCTGACCTACCGCTGGGTCGACGAGACGGCCGCCAAGCAGACCACCTACGACGACGACATGATGAAGACCCGCCTGATCGGCATGATGGATCGCAACATCGACAGCAAGCTGCAGATTGATGAGCTCAAGGGCGACCTGGGCAATGCAATCCGCCCCCGCTTCGCGCTTGCCGATGCCAACAAAGATGGCGGCATCGACGCGAAGGAATTCGAACCGATCATGAAAATGATGCAGGGCGGACCGCGTCGCCGCCCGGCACCAGAGAAGGTCGCGGCGAAGTAGGCGTTCTCCCGGACACGGCGGGCGACCGCATCCGCTTCAGTCCAGACAGCAAAGCGGTGGCCGCCCTTTGAGGTGGCCACCGCTGCATTTCCAGTTCGGCGTTTCAAATTACCCCATTCGGTGGAGCGCGCACAGCTTGTTGCCGTCGGGATCGCGCAGGTAGGCCAGATACATCTCGCCCATGCCGCCTGCTCGGACGCCGGGGGGATCCTCACAGGTGGTTCCGCCATTGGCGAGGCCAGCCGCGTGCCAGGCATCGGCCTGCTCGCCTGACGTGCAGGCAAAGCCCACGGTAGCGCCATTGCCGTGGGTTGCCGGCGCGCCGTCGATGGGCTTGGACACCGAGAAGATGCCCGTGGGGGTGATGTAGAAAATCCGGTGGCCATCCAGCATCGCCGGTCCGACGCCCAGCGTCGCCAGCAGCGCGTCGTAGAATTTCCTGGAGCGGTCGAGGTCGTTACCGCCGACCATGATGTGGGAAAACATCGTTGCGTTCCTTAATCTGATGAAGGGGCGCACATGAGCCAAGAATCATGAAGGCCACAATCCCGCACGCGTTTCCGGGACGGAATAATTTGCGCAGGCTCGCGCCGGCAGCCTAACCTCTCTGAAAAGAGGGAAACGCACCATGAGCCTCCCACCTGAACTGGTCGAACTGGCTGGCGGCGCTGTCGATGCCGACGTTCTGCACGCGCGCTATCTGTCGGAACGCGACAAGCGCCTGCGCGAGGACGGCATCACCCAGTACACCGAGGTAACCGCCGAATTCTCGCGCTATGTCGAGGATCCCTACGTGACGCCGGGTTTCACGCGTGAGCCGGTGACAGACGAGGTGGAATTCACCATCATCGGCGGCGGGTTCGGCGGTCTGATGATGGGCGCACGGCTTCGGGAAGCCGGGTTCGAGGACATCCGCGTGGTGGAAGCCGCCGGAGATGTGGGCGGCACCTGGTACTGGAACCGTTATCCGGGTGCCATGTGCGACGTGGAGAGCTATTGCTACCTGCCGCTACTGGAAGAGCTGGGCTACATGCCCAAGCACAAATATTCCTTCGCGCCGGAAATCCTGGAGCACAGCCGCAACATTGCCCGCCACTACAGGCTCTATGACAAGGCGCTGCTACAGACCTCGATCAGCGGGATGGAATGGGATGAGGCCGCCCAGCGCTGGATTATCAGCACCAGCCGCGGCGACCGGTTTGCCACCCGCTATGTGGCCATGGCCAACGGCCCGCTCAGTCGCCCGAAACTGCCGGGCATTCCGGGCATCAATGATTTCAAGGGCCATACCTTCCACACCAGCCGCTGGGACTATGCCTACACGGGCGGCGACTCCTTTGGCGGCCTGACCGGGCTGAAGGACAAGCGCGTCGGCATTATCGGCACCGGTGCCACCGGCGTACAGTGCATCCCGCACCTGGGCGAAGGAGCCAAGGAGCTGTTCGTTTTCCAGCGGACACCCTCGTCCGTCGACGTGCGCAACAACGGGCCAACCGACCCGTCCTGGGCCGCCTCGCTGGAACCGGGCTGGCAGGCCAGACGGATGGAGAACTTCAACATCCTGGTCAGCGGCGGCGACACCGACGAGGACCTGGTCCACGACGGCTGGACCGATATTTTCCGCCGCGTAACCGGCAACGCTACTAAAGAGGCGTCACGCCGCATGGGCCGGCGCCTCACGCGCGAGGAGCGCGCCGAGTTGATGGCTCTGGCCGACTACAACAAGATGAACCAGGTTCGCGAGCGGGTGGACGCCATCGTTCAGGATCCCGTGACGGCGGCGGCCCTGAAGCCCTGGTATCGCCAGTTCTGCAAGCGGCCCTGTTTCCATGACGAATATCTGCCGACCTACAACCGCGCCAACGTGACCCTGGTGGACACCCACGGACAGGGCGTCGAGAGGTTGACCGAGCGTGGTGTGGTGGTGGACGGCAAGGAATACGAGCTGGATTGCCTGATCTTCGCCACCGGTTTCGAGGTGGGTACGTCGTACACGCGGCGGGCGGGCTATGACATCGTAGGTCGCGGCGGCAAGACCCTGTCGGAACACTGGGGCGACGGCCTGCGCACCCTGCACGGCCTGACCACACACGGGTTCCCTAACTGCTTCTTCCTGGGCTTCACCCAGACGGCGATCACCATCAGCGTGCCGCAAGCGCTGAACGAACAGGCCAACCACGTGGCCCACATCGTCAGCCAGGTGCGGGATCGCGGCGCGTCCGTGCTGGAACCCACCGCCGAGGCGGAAGAAGCCTACGTCCAGGAGGTCCGCAGCCTGGCCCGAATGGGTCGACGGTTCTACGAGGAGTGCACGCCCGGGTACTATAATTCAGAGGGTGCCAAGGATAACCGCGCCGGCTTCTTCTCCGACATGTACGGTGCCGGGCCGCTGAAGTTCTTCAAGGTGCTGGAGGCGTGGCGGGCCACGGGGGACATGGCGGGGTTGGAGGTTCGGTAGGGGTCAGCGTGAATATCCGGGTCCCTCCAGCCCGGAACATTGCCAAGACCCATGGTCTCTCGGGGAAAGGGCTCTCGGTCGCGCCGCGTCGAAACCACCCTCAGCCGTCAAAACAACGCTGCGATGACCGGGGCGGGCTGGATCGGGTCGGCGCAATTCGTCGCCGGATCGCTATG
>JANORH010000166.1:0-6289 GCA_031415215.1 Alphaproteobacteria bacterium
CGGCGGCGTAGTCCTCGTCGAACACGTCGTGCAGCAGGAAGACAGCGCGCTCCAACGGTGAAAGGCGCTCGAGGGCCAGCAGGAAGGCCACCGAGACATCTTCCGCCCGCTCCAGCGGATCCCGCGTCAGCGGTTCAATCAAGGGTTCCGGCAGCCAGGGGCCGCGATAGGCGTTGCGTTCAGCCTTGGCGGCGCGCAGACGGTCGATGCAGAGCCGGGTGGTGGTGCGTACCAGCCACGCGGCGGGATCGGTGACGCCTTCCCCGGCCCGGTCCCAGCGTAGCCACGCGTCCTGCAGGACGTCGTCCGCCGCGCTGACGGAGCCCAGCATCCTGTAGGCCAACCGCTTCAGTCGCGGGCGATCAGCCTCAAAGGCGTCGACGAGGGCCGCATCCATGACCCGAGCTTACGCTGCCATGGCATGCGGCGCGACATCCTCGCCCGCCACCACCACCTTGGAACAGGTCTTGCCGTAGCCAAGGGCATACTTCAGCGTCGGATACATCCGCGCGGCCGTCAGGCTGAGGCCGATGGCCACCAGGCCCTTTTCGCCCCAACGACGGACGATCTCGTCACGCAGTGGATCACAGGTTTGCATATCCCGCGCGAGACTGGCCCGGGCGAACCGCCAGACCAGGGCCGCCTTATCGCCCATGGCGGCTTCGTCTCCCGCCACGATGGCGCGCAGAATCGCGGGTGGGACGCCATGTGCCGTCGCCATGTCTACCGAGATCTGGGTGCAGGGACCGCAGTCTTCCGCCAGAGTTCCGACGATGCTGGCCGCAACCAGCGCCACTCCCGGCGCGGCGCGGACATCCGGTGCCCGCGTGCCAAGGGCAAACTTCAGCAGGCTGGCCGGGCTGACCCGCAGCACCAGGCGCATGTAGCTGGCGTCGTAGCGCCACGTCCGTTCGAACCCGTCGAGCCAGCGCGTGAGAATAGCCTTCAGCATCTCAGGCTCCCGTCGGTTTACGCAGCAAGGTCAGCGCGAGCGGGATCGCGGCCAACAGATAGACGCCCACAAAATCACGCTGCAGATCGGCCAACGGGCTTGCCCCACACGAGGCATCATAGACATGGACCAGCGCATGTAGCGTCAGCCAGACGGCAGCAACCGCCATCGCCGCCCACCCCTGCACCGGCCGCCACGCAAACCACCCCAACCCAAGTCCGCAGGACAGGTAAGTCGCGCCGATATCCTTGACGAAATGCCCGTTAAACGGCCCGGTCAGGGGAACGCCAGGAACCGCGTCGTACCAGGCCATCGAGGCTGCCAGCATCACCACCCCATTGCCCGCCAGCATCAGGGCCATCAGCCCCGCGAGATACCGATCCAAATTCCGCATGCGTCCGCCTCCGCCATCCCTGAACCAAGGACGAAGGCCTGGCTCTGTTTGTGACATCCACACTCCGAGAGAGTGGTTTGGACCACAGAAGACACGAAAAACACTGAAAGAGAAAAGTGTTCTACTATTGTTCTAGAACGCTTCCTGGACCATGGTGCACGAATGAAAGGATCGAAACCGGCAGCATTCATTTTCAAGGACGAGGCGTACCGCATCCGGGGCGCAGCGTTCGATGTGTATCGCTCGATGGGCGCTGGTTTCCTTGAGGGCGTCTACCAGGAGTGCCTCGCTCTTGAATTCAAGCGGTGCGAGATCCCGTTCGAGCCGCTGAAGGCGCTTTCGCTGAGGTACCGGGGCGAGCTTCTTCAGCAGACCTACATTGCTGATTTCGTCTGCTATGGACAGATCATCGTTGAGCTCAAAGCCGTTCGAACTCTTGCGCCCGAGCATCGGGCGCAGGTTATCAACTATCTTCACGCGGCCGATCTGAGGCTCGGTTTGCTCGTCAATTTTGGCTCTACACCATTGGCCGAGATTGAGCGCTTCGTGCTCTGAAACTTCTGTGTTTTCAGTGTTTTCTGTGGTTAGAAATTTAACCTCGAGCTGAGCCCCTGCACCCACCCTGGCAATTCGACAATGCTCCCCAGCTCCCCAAAACGCTCATGGGTCCCCGGCGCTTCGGCAACCTCGTGGGCCCACGTGATGGGATAGGGCACATAAGCCGCCCAGCATCCCGCCTCCAGCGCCGGCAGGATGTCCGAGCGGAGCGAGTTGCCACACATGACCGCCTGGGCCGCGCCCGTGCCATGGCGGTCGAATACGCGCGTATAGGTCGACGTATCCTTCTCGCTGACAATCTCGACGGCGGCGAACAGCTCACCCAGGCCCGAAGCCGCCAGTTTCTGTTCCTGGTGCAACAGGTCGCCCTTGGTGATCAGCACCAGACGATAGTGCTCCGACAGCTCTGCCAGCGCCGCCTCGACACCCGGCAAGGGTTCGACCGGCTCCTGCAGCATCTCTCGCCCCGCCGCCAGGATGTCGGCGATCAGTCGCCCCGGCGGGTTGTGATCCGTCAACTCCATGGCCGTCTCGATCATCGACAGCGTGAAACCTTTCACGCCGTAGCCATAGAGCCGGAGGTTGCGGGTCTCGACCTCGGCCAGTCTGGCGTTGGTCGTCTCGTGCGGCGCGAAATCGGTCATCATCTCGCGCAACCGGTCCTGGGTCAGGCGAAAGATGGTCTCGTTGTGCCAGAGGGTGTCGTCAGCATCCAGGCCGACCGTGGTGATGCGCATGGCTGTTGATTAAGCCGGTCGGCCCCGCCCACGCAATCCTCAGGCGCCGCAGACCTTGTGCGCCTTGGTCACACGTTCGGTCGAGGCCGGGAACCGGGCCAGCGCAGCGGCCGGCCGGATCGGTCGTGTTGTGAAGTTTCCCCCGCAATTGGGACAGATCCCGCCAAGCCGGTTGTCAACACAGTCGGCGCAGAACGTGCACTCGAACGTGCAGATGCGGGCTTCGGGGCTGTCTACCGGCAGATCACGGTCGCAGCATTCACAGTTGGGCCGCAGGGCGAGCATTTAGAAATGATCCTTCAGAATAGGTCTGGCTGAAATGACATCTTTCCCTCATTTACCGCCAACTACTCACCGAAACCTTCGCCGAGGTCCTCGATGACCTCGAGACGCAAAAGACGACTGTCGGCCACCCCGGCCGCCCGGTGGGCGACCAGCACCCTGTACTCGGGATCGCGGACCATCGCGATAAAAGCTTCCGAGGTTGGATACTCGGCAATGAAGGCGATATCCCAGGCCTCCGAGCCCGGCCCGGTGACCATCACCTGAGGCTTGCCCGCCCAGACCTGACGTCCGCCGAGCCGCTTGAAGATGTGCGCTGTGGTCCGACCATAGGCGCGATAGGCGTCCAGACCGGTCAGGTCCTTGCCGTGGTCCGGGTGGCCCATCGGGTAGTCAGCCCTCGGCTTCAGCTTGACCAGATTGAGCATCTGGATCGGCTGATCGCGCGGCAGCGACTTGAAGAGTTCCCACGCATCGCGGTCCGGATCGATGTACATGCTGGTCCTCCGGCTTTGCGGCGGGGTTAATCGCATTGACCCCACCGCCGCTTCTCACTACCAACGCCGCCGTTTGTCCAGCCTGAAGGAATCCCACCATGAGCCGTGATCTGCTGCCTGGCGTCACCGGCGTTCTGGTGCTGGCCGATGGGACCGTCCTGCAGGGATATGGCGTCGGCGCGGTCGGCGAGGCCTTGGGCGAGGTTTGCTTCAACACCGCCATGACAGGCTATCAGGAGATCCTGACAGACCCCTCCTACATGGCCCAGATTGTGGCCTTCACCTTCCCGCACATCGGCAATGTCGGCACCAACGTCGAGGACCTGGAACAGATGTCCGGCTCGGCCGAGACGGCGGCCAGGGGCGCGATCTTCCGCGATGTGCCGACCCCGCCGGCCAACTGGCGCTCGGACTGCGACTTGCCGACCTGGATGGCCCGGCGCGGCGTCGTGGGCCTGGCCGGCGTCGATACCCGGGCGCTGACGCGCGCGATCCGCGAACACGGCATGCCGCATGGCGTGATTTCCCACAGCCCTGACGGCGTATTTGATTTGGACGCGCTGACCGCGAAAGCCAAAGCCTGGTCGGGTCTCGAGGGTCTGGATCTGGCCAAGGACGCCACCTGCCTGCAGCCCTTTGTCTATGACGAGGGTCTGTGGTCCTGGCCGGAGGGCTATGCCAAACCACAAGGGCCGAAGTACGAGGTGGTGGTCGTCGATTATGGCGTTAAGCGCAACATCCTGCGGGCGCTTGTCTCGGTCGGAGCCCGGGTGACAGTGGTTCCGGCCAGCACATCGGCCGAGACTATCCTGGCGCGCAAGCCCGATGGCGTCCTGCTATCCAACGGTCCCGGCGACCCGGCCGCGACCGGCGTCTACTCGGTGCCGGAAATCCGCAAGCTGGTGGCCAGCGGCAAGCCGGTGTTCGGCATCTGCCTGGGCCATCAGATGCTGGCGCTCGCCCTAGGTGCCACCACGGTCAAGATGGATCAGGGCCACCACGGTGCCAACCATCCGGTCAAGGATCTGACCACCGGCAAGGTGGAGATCGTGTCCATGAACCACGGCTTTACAGTGGACCGCGCCAGCCTGCCCGCAGGCGTGGAAGAGACCCACGTGTCGCTGTTTGACGGGACTAATGCAGGCCTGGCGCTCAAGGGTCAGCCAGTCTTCAGTGTCCAGCACCACCCGGAAGCCTCACCCGGCCCAACGGACAGTCTCTACATCTTCGACCGCTTCACCGCATTGATGGACGCGGGCAAATAGAACAAGAGAGTTGCCGAAAGCACTGACGTTTTCTGCGGCCAACTCTTTCCTTCTTATCCGGTCGCAGTGAAGCACCGCGACCGGGTAGAACGACGCTACGGCATCAGCACCGTGTCGACGACGTGGATCACGCCGTTGGACTGCAAAACGTTGGCGATGGTCACCCTCGACATGCCGCCCTCGGCGTCAGTGAGATAGACCGCACCGTTCTTGGTCGTGGCGGTCAGGGTTCCGCCCTGCACAGTCGTCAGCATGGCCTTGCCACCACCGGCCTTGATCTTGGCCATGATGTCGGCGGCGGACGCGCGCCCGGCGACCACGTGATAGGTCAGAATCGTGGCCAGCGTGCCCTTGTTCTCGGGCTTCACCAGGGTCTCGACCGCGCCGGCGGGCAGTTTGCCGAACGCCGCATTGGTCGGTGCGAACACCGTGAAGGGGCCAGGGCTGGAGAGCGTTTCAACAAGGCCGGCAGCTTTCACAGCGGCCACGAGGGTGGTGTGATCCTTTGAGTTGACGGCGTTCTGGATGATATTCTTCGACGGATACATGGCCGCGCCGCCAACCTGCACGGTCTTTTCACCGGCCATCTGCGCCGACGCATAAGTGGCGACACCACTGGCAAGCGCAACGCCGACAACAAACGATGCGATAATATTGCGATTCATATTACTGTATATCCTGAGTTTCCACCGCCTCACCTGGCGATAAACCATATACTTTGTACTGGCCAGGACAGACGCAATTACTCGAAGTGCGATTTCGCAGCACCCATCGGCGAAATCGCCTCGGGAAAGCGAAGCTAAAATTCTGTAAACATCACGCTGTGAACAACGGAAGTAGCCCAGACGCCGAACGACCCCCACCTCGATCAAGGCAGGGGTCGCAGCTATTCCAGGGCGTCAGGCGTCGCTTGAGGTCAGAGCCTGGAAAGTTCACCAAGGCCGATGACCGGACCGCTGGGTCCGTCGGGACTCTTCGAGCCGCCTTCGGGTTCGATGGATACGGCCAGCTTGGCACCGGCGGACATCTTGGCCATCACATCCAGCGGCAGGGCGATGACCTTGGCCTTGCCCGGTTCGATCAGGCCCAGCGACTTGGGCTTGTCCTGCCCGGCGATCAGCCACAGCTGGTTGACCTTGTCGCGGTCGGCCCCTGCAGGCAGCAGCGACGTGATGATCAGTGCCTTGCGATCCGGATCATAGGCCGCGACGAACAGCGGCTGAGGTTGGCCCGTGGTGGAGGTGAGGCTGGCATTCAAAAGCTGGCCGGGAGCCGCGACCGGGGCCTGCACTGCAACGGGCGGCGGCTGGGTCACCTGGACCACGACCCCCGCAAGGCTGGCCGCCGCAAGGGCGAAGCCACCCACCGCAGAGTTCCGCCAGAAGCGGAGCTTGTTCATCACCGCGCTGTTGTCATTGGCCGGCAACATGGCCTCGATGCGGGTCCATACGCCTTGAGGCGCTGGAACCGGTTCAATCGCGTCCAGCATCGGCGCAAGGCGATGACGCCACGCATCCACCTCGGCGGCGAACGCCGGCTCTTTGGCCATGCGGGTCTCGGCTTCGGCGCGGTCGCGCGCATCCAGCACACCCAGGGCGTGCTCG
>JANORH010000167.1:0-2259 GCA_031415215.1 Alphaproteobacteria bacterium
GGTGGAACCCGAAACCGGCAAGGCCCGCTACGCCATCATCCAGGGCGAGGACGAGATCGCCTCCATCGGCATCGTCGTGGGCGCTGGCTGGAACGGCTGCCGCGCTTTCACCGCCACGTCTGGCCCCGGCATCTCGCTGATGACCGAGTTCATTGGCCTGAGCTACTTCGCCGAAATCCCTGCGGTGATCTTTGACGTGCAGCGCGGCGGACCATCGACTGGCATGCCCACCCGCACCCAACAGGCCGATCTGATCGCGGCTGCCTACGCCGGCCACGGCGACACCAAGCACCCGATGCTGCTGCCGGCCGATCCCGGTGAGTGTTTCGAGATGGGTTCTCTGGCCTTCGACCTGGCCGACCGCCTGCAAACCACCATCTTCGTGATGCTGGACCTCGACATCGGCATGAACGAGTGGCTGACCCAGCCCTTCCAGTGGGACGACACCCGCAAACTCGACCGCGGCAAGGTGATGAGCCACGCCGATCTTGAAGCCGCCACCGAGGAGTTCGGCCGCTACCGCGATATCGACGGCGACGGCATCCCCTATCGCACCTATCCCGGCGTCCACCCCACCAAGGGCGGCTATTTCACGCGCGGCACGTCCCGCAACCCCTATGCGCGCTACTCCGAGGAAGGCTCCGTCTACGTCGACAACATGGAGCGCCTGCTGCGCAAGTTCGAGACCGCCAAGTCGCTGGTGCCCGCACCAGTGATCCGCCACGCCGAGGGCAAGACCCGCGACGCGGTGCTCTATTACGGCTCCACAGCGGCGGCGATGGACGAGGCGCTGGAGATGCTGGAAACCCAGGGCCGTCGGCTGGACGCGCTCCGCGTCCGGGGCTTCCCCTTCGCCGACGAGGTGTTTGACTTCATCGCCGCCCACGACCGCATCTACCTGGTCGAACAGAACCGCGACGCCCAGCTGAAAACCCTGATCACCACCGAGGGCGGCGTGGATCCGGGCAAGCTGATCTCCGTCCTGCATTACGACGGCACGCCGATCACGGCGCGCTACATCACCAGTGAAATTGCCGCGCGCATGGCCTCCGTGCCATTGAATGCGGACCAGATAAAGGCTGCGGAATGACCTATATCCTCAAGCCCCAGCTGCATCACCCCAAGCTGCCGATCAACGGTCTGGGCTTTACGCGGCGCGACTACGAAGGCTCGGTCTCGACCCTCTGCGCCGGCTGCGGCCACGACAGCATCTCCGCCGCCATCATCCAGGCCTGCTACGAGCTGGAGCTGCCGCCGCACCGGATCGCCAAGCTCAGCGGGATCGGCTGCTCGTCCAAGACGCCGGACTATTTCCTCGGCAATTCCCACGGCTTCAACACCGTGCACGGCCGGATGCCCTCGGTCCTGACCGGCGCGAACCTCGCCAACCGCGACCTGATCTATCTGGGCGTCTCCGGCGACGGGGATAGCGCCTCCATTGGCCTGGGCCAGTTCGCCCACGCCATCCGGCGCGGCGTCAACATGCTCTACATCGTCGAAAACAACGGCGTGTACGGCCTGACCAAGGGCCAGTTTTCCGCCACCGCCGACCGCGGCTCAAAATCCAAAAAAGGCGTCGAGCACCACGACGCCGGCATCGACATGGTCAGCCTGGCGCTACAGATGGGCGCCACCTTCGTCGCCCGCTCCTTCTCCGGCGACAAGGACCAGCTGACCCCGCTGATCAAGGCCGGTCTGGCCCACAAGGGCGCCGCCTTCATCGACTGCGTCAGCCCCTGCGTCCAGTTCAACAACCACAAGGGCTCCACCAAGAGCTTCGACTATGTCCGCGAACACAACGAGGCCGTAAACCGCCTCGACGTGATCATGCCCCGCGACCCGATCAAGGTGGACTACAAGCCCGGCGAGACGGTGAAGGTCCAGCAACACGACGGCTCGATCCTCAGCCTCCACAAGCTGGCCGAACTCTACAACCCCTCCAACCGCGCCCAGGCCCTGGGCTACCTCCAGGCCCGGCAGGCGAGGGGACAGGTCGTCACCGGCCTGCTCTACGTCGACCCCACCGCCGGCGACCTGCACGACGCGGTCAACACCATCGACACCCCGCTGAATGAACTGAACGAGGCGGAACTGGTGCCGGGCTCCGACGCCCTCGCAAAAATCAACGCAGCCCTGCGCTAGGGTGCTCGCGCTGGCCCTTCGGTTGGTCAGCTACCGCGTTTCGGTAGCCCTGGGCGCCGCCGTGATCGCCCTCGCGATCGCTGCGCTCTCCGGCGGCTGGTGGGCGTTCGGCTACTT
>JANORH010000168.1:0-4804 GCA_031415215.1 Alphaproteobacteria bacterium
TTGCCGGCGGTGACGCCGATCACGGTCGCCCCATTGGCGGCGAACTGCGGCATCGCGTCGGCAAACATCTTGGCTTCAAGGTTGCAGCCGGCCGTATCCGCCGCCGGGAAAAAATAGAGCACGACCGGACCCTTCTTGCGGGCTTCAGCCAGCGAGAAGGTCAAGGCCTTGCCAGCCTGGAAGCCGGGTGCGGTGAAATCGGGTGCCTTGTCACCGGCCTTAAGGGCGGCGAATGCCGGGGTCGCGACGACGGCAGCTATGGTCAGGGCGATCAGGTCAGGCTTCATGGGTTGGCGTCCTCAGGCGGTAGCAGGTTCTTTGCGGCAAACTACCGCGTTTCAGGATTCAGTTGAAGCCTGGACTGTTCATCAGGCCGTCTGGATTGTTGCCGCCTTAGCCGTTGGGTCGGACCATGATCTTGACGTGCGCTTCCGGGTCACCGAGGTCCTGGAAGGCACCAGCAACGCCATCCAGATCAACACCCGCCGTCACCAAACCCGTGACATCAATTATCCCTTCTGCAAGTCGATGCAGGGTCAGGGCGAACTCGTCCGGCGTGTAGGCGAGAACGAAGGTCAGTTCGATTTCCTTGGTGATGGCGATGGCGGGTTCGATCCGGTCTGTTTCCATGCACACGCCAGCTACGACGATCTGGCTGCCGGCGGGTGCCGCCTCGATGAGTGACTGCAGGATGCCGGGTGATCCCACGCACTCGAAGACGACCGGCCTGCCAAACGTCTTGCCCATCATCCGCGCCATGCTTTGCGCGGCGCGGGCGGTAGGGACGCCGAAGCCCTCCCAGCGAGCGTGGGGGCTTTCGACGGCGGGATCGATGACGATGTCGGCCCCCAGTCGCTCGGCAGCTGCGCGGCGGCGCGGGGAGTAGTCGCACGCGATCACGGGGCTGTGCCCATTCGCCTTCAGCCCGGCGATTACAGCAAGGCCAACCGGGCCGCATCCGACCACCAGAGCGACCGAATCCGGGTCGAGGCGGGCCTTGGCGACCGCGTGGGCCCCGACCGCGAAGGGTTCGGTCATGGCGGCACTGTCCGTCGGCAGGCCGTTCGGAACGGGCAGCAACAGGGCCTCGCTAAGGATCATGCGCTCGGCAAACCCGCCAGGAAGGCGGTTGGAGAACCCCAACGCCTCTACACCGGTCGCCGTCAGCGTCAGCGGCATCGATACCACCCGCGCGCCAGCCTTGAGGACCCCCGAGGTTCCGGGTCCAAAGTCGAGGATTTCGGCGCAAAACTCGTGGCCGAAGACCGTATCTGCGGTGGGATCAAAGCCGCCGGCACCCATACCGGCCTCGCCGCGCCGGGTGGTTTCGACCATGTGTTCCATATGGTGAAGGGAGTGGAGGTCCGAACCACAGATCCCACAAGCCAAGGTCTTGACCAGCACCTGGCCCTCAGCCGGCGAGAGGTCCGCGATTTCATCGCACACCAGGCGTTTGTCGCGGCGAATCACGGCTCTCATGGGTGGTCTCCCGGCTTCGTCGGCTTGTTGTTGTCGTTGGTATCCCCTAACGCTCGCGACTTGGAATCACCAGAGAGCGGAGCCGCGCTCATGAGCCTTGCCTTCATCTTTCCCGGCCAGGGCAGTCAAGCCCTCGGTATGGGCCAGGAGCTCTCGCAGGCCTTCGCCTCGGCGCGAGAAGTGTTTCAGGAGGTCGATGACGCCCTGGAACAAAAACTCTCGATCCTGATGCGCGACGGGCCGGAGGATCAACTGACCCTCACTGAAAACGCCCAGCCGGCGCTGATGGCGGTTAGCATGGCAGTAATGCGGACCCTCGAGCGGGAGTTTGGCGTTGGGATCGAACGCGCGGCGTTCGTAGCTGGCCATAGTCTGGGCGAGTATTCCGCGCTGGCGGCGACGGGCGCGATCAGTCTTGCGGATAGCGCGCGTCTCTTGAAACTTCGGGGTCAGGCGATGCAACGGGCCGTGCCGGTGGGCGAGGGCGCTATGGCGTCATTGATCGGCCCCAAGGCCGACGTGGCGCTGGCGGAAGAGGCAGCCAGGGCAGGGTCAGCAGTTGGTGTCTGCGTGGTCGCCAACGACAATAATCAGGGCAACGTCGTGATCTCTGGTGCCAAGGCGGCGGTCGATCTGGCCATCGAAAAGGCCAAGGAGCTAGGCGCGCGGGCAATCCTGCTGAACGTTTCGGCACCCTTTCACTGTCCATTGATGCAGCCGGCGGCCGAGGAAATGGCGCGTGCGCTGGCTGAGGCGACGATTCTTGCGCCCAGAGCCCCTGTCGTGGCCAATATCACAGCTCAGGCCACCAATGACCCCGAGACCCTGCGCCGCCTGTTGATCGAACAGGTGACGGGGCGCGTCCGCTGGCGTGAGACCATGATCTGGCTGGCGGGAGATGGCGGGGTCACCCGATTCGCCGAGGCGGGCACCGGCAAGGTGCTGTCGGGTATGGCCAAACGAATCGCACCGGACGCCGAGGCTGTGGCGCTGAACGCACCAGCCGATCTGGAAGCCTTCGCAAAATCCCTTTGAGGCGATGAGATATGTTTGAACTGACCGGAAAAACGGCGCTCGTCACCGGCGCTACAGGCGGTATCGGGGCGGAGATCGCCAAAACCCTCCATGCTCAGGGGGCCCATGTAGTGCTTTCGGGGACGCGGGAGGCCGTGCTTCAGGAACTGGCGGCCAGTCTCGGCGAGCGCGTAGCTGTCGCGGCGGCGAATCTGTCAGATCCCGAATCGGTTGACGGCCTGATCGCAGCCGCTGAGGCCGCCGCGGGTGCTCCGATCGACATCCTCGTGGCCAACGCCGGGATCACCAAGGATGGCCTGCTTCTGCGCATGAAGGACGAGGACTGGGAGACGGTCCTGAATGTCAATCTTGAGAGCTATTTCCGACTCAGCCGCGCGGCGATCAAGGGTATGATGAAGCGGCGCTCCGGGCGGATCATCGGTATCACCTCGGTGGTCGGCGTCATGGGTAACTCCGGCCAGACGAACTATGCCGCCTCAAAGGCCGGTATGATCGGCTTTTCCAAAGCACTGGCTCAAGAAGTGGCGACCCGTGGGATCACCGTGAACTGCGTCGCGCCCGGCTTCATCGAGAGCCCGATGACGGATGCCCTTACCGACGCCCAGAAGGTCCAGATCCTGACGACCATCCCCACCGGTCGCCTGGGTGCGGGTTCAGACATTGCCGCCGCCTGCGCCTACCTGGCGTCGGATGCTGCGGCCTATGTCACCGGCCAGACCCTGCATGTGAATGGCGGGATGGCCATGATCTGAGGCTCGCCAGTCCGGAGGGAACATGCTACCCGGCAGCCGGATTTGATGACCCAAGGCGACGGTTGACTTCATAGCCTCCGTCGTTGAGACAAAGACCTGACCAAGCCCTGAGGGACCTACTAAAATGTCCGACGTCCTAGAACGTGTCCGCAAAATCGTTATCGAGCACCTCGATGCTGACCCTGAAAAGGTCACCGAGAAGGCCAGCTTTATCGACGACCTGGGTGCCGACAGCCTCGACAACGTCGAGTTGGTCATGGCGTTTGAAGAAGAATTTGACATCGAAATTCCGGACGACGCGGCGGAGCATATCCAGACCGTCGGCGACGCCGTGAAGTTCATCGGCGAGAAGCTGGGCGGCTAAGGCTGTTCGGTATCCACGTACCGCATTTGAACCCCGCCGTGTCCCTCGGTTCGACCCGAAGGCGCGGCGGTTTCGTTTTTGAGGCAGGGCCATGCGTCGAGTCGTCGTCACCGGCATCGGGCTCCTGACCCCGCTGGGGCAGGGGACCGAACACACCTGGAAAAAGATTCTGGCTGGCGAGTCCGGCGCAGGAAAGATCAGCGCTTTCGACGTCGACGGCTGGGCTTGTCAGGTCGCCTGCGAGGTGCCCCGCGCCGACGGCCAGGGCGGTGGTGGTCCTGACATTCCGGGCAGCTTTGATCCCGATCAGACCATGTCGCCCAAGGATCGTCGGCGGGTCGATGACTTCATTCTTTATGGTATCGCCGCGGCCGACGAGGCCGTGCGCGATTCGGGCTGGGCTCCGGATACTGACGAGGAACGCGAACGGACCGGCGTGATGATCGGCTCGGGCATCGGCGGTCTGGGCACGATTGCCGCGACCGCAATCCAGCTGCACGAGAACGGTCCCCGTAAAGTCAGCCCGTTCTTCATTCCGTCGGCCTTGATCAACCTGGTTTCAGGTCAGGTCTCGATCCGCCACGGGTTCAAGGGTCCCAACCACGCTGTGGTCACGGCCTGCGCCACCGGCGCGCACGCCATCGGGGACGCCTGTCGGATGATCAAGTACGGCGACGCCGACGTGATGGTGGCCGGCGGTGCCGAGGCCAGTGTGGTGCCAGTGGGCATCGCCGGATTTATCGCCTGTCGCGCCATGTCCACGGATTTCAACGACACCCCACAGAAGGCAAGCCGACCCTACGACAAGGACCGCGACGGTTTTGTCATGGGCGAGGGCGCCGGGGTCGTAGTGGTGGAAGAACTGGAGCACGCCCTGGCGCGCGGGGCCAAGATCTATGCCGAGGTGATCGGCTACGGCATGGCCGGCGACGCCTATCACATCACCGCGCCAGCCGAAGACGGCGATGGCGGCTTCCGTGCCATGAAGGCGGCAATCAAGGACGCCGGGATCGATCCGTCGGAAATCGACTATATCAACGCCCACGGCACCTCGACGCCGCTGGGAGACGAGATCGAGCTGGGGGCCGTCGAACGTCTGCTGGGCGACGCCAAGGGCAAGGCCACCATGTCCTCGACCAAGGGCGCCACCGGCCACCTGCTCGGCGCGGCCGGC
>JANORH010000169.1:0-3000 GCA_031415215.1 Alphaproteobacteria bacterium
TGGAACGCCAGCAGGGCGGCCAGCAGGGTCTGCAGGCCGACGGCGCCGGGTGCCGCCTCATCGTAGGGCAAGCGCTTGTCCTCGGCCGGCGCCGGGGCGTGCGCCGAAACGATCACCTGGATGAGGCCCGAGGCGACGGCGTCGATCACAGCCTGGCGATCATCTTCCGACCGTAACGGCGGGTCGACCTTGCAGAATGTGCGATAGTCGCCGATGTCGATTTCGTTGAATGACAGGTGGTTGATCGAGGTGGTGGCTGTCACCGGCAGATTTCTGTCGAGTCCCCGTCTAAGGCTCTCCATCGCAGACGACGTCGTGATCTGGTCCACGATGAAGGGAGCGCCGGTCAGCTCTACCAGCGCCAGGTCCCGCTCCAGCATGATCCGTTCGGCGATGGCGGGTACGCTGGGCAGACCCAGGCGCGCGGCGAACTCGCCCTCGCTGGCAACCGCGCCAGCGGACAGCCAGGGGTCTGAGGGACGGTGGGCCACGGGCACGCCAAACGCCTTGGCATAGCTCAGCACCCGGCGCAGGACCTTGGAGTCCACGATGGGCCGGTCGGCGTCGGTGACATAGAGGCAGCCCGCCTCATGCATCAGCCCGATCTCGGCCATCCGCTCGCCTAACCCGCCCTTGGTGGCGGCCCCCGCCGGGAAGACCTTGACCAGCTCGATGTCTCGGGCGCGGCGCAGGATGAAATCCACCACCGACGGCTCGTCCATGACCGGATTGGTGTCAGGCTGGACGACGATGGTCGTGACGCCGCCGGCGGCTGCGGCCAGCGCAGCGGATTTCAGGGTTTCCTTGGGCTCGGCACCTGGCTCGCCGGTCTTCACGCGGATGTCGATCAAGCCGGGGATCAGCAGCGCGCCACCGGCGTCGATCACCTCTATGTCGGCTGACATCGATCCGAAGTCGGGTGCATGGGCTACATCGCGGAACACGCCGTCGGCGACCATGACCGCGCCGGGGCCGTCATAGCCTGACGCAGGATCTACAAGGCGGGCATTCAGATAGGCGGTCGGGCGGATCATCGGTCGTTGTCCAGTCGCGCGGCCAGCGACGTCAGCACCGCCATACGCGCGGCGACACCCATCTCCACCTGGTCCTGAATCAAGCTGACGGTCAGGTCGTCAGCGACTTCTGAGTCGATCTCAACGCCCCGGTTCATCGGGCCGGGATGCATCACGCGGACGTGCGGCGCGGCCAGAGCCAGCTTTTCGCGATCCAGGCCATAGAACCGGAAATACTCCCGCTGCGACGGTGCCATCACCCCGTCCATGCGCTCCAGTTGCAGGCGCAGCATCATCACCACGTCGCACCCGGCTATGCCCTCACGCATGTCGTGGAACACCTCGACGTTCCAGCGTTCGGCGGCGACCGGGATCAGGGTCGGCGGGCCGACCAGCCGCACATGGGCACCCAGCATCTGCAGCATGGCGATGTTGGACCTGGCCACACGGGAGTGCATGACGTCGCCGCAGATGGCGATCTTCAGTCCCGCGATGTAGCCAAACGCCCGCCGCATCGACAACGCGTCCAGCAAGGCCTGCGTCGGATGCTCATGCTGTCCGTCACCGGCATTGATCACCGAACAGCCCACCTTCTGCGACAGCAGACTGGCGGCGCCGGACGAGGCATGGCGCACCACCAACAGGTCCGGCTGCATGGCGTTCAGGGTCACGGCGGTGTCGATCAGGGTCTCGCCCTTGGAGATCGATGACGAGCGCGGGCTCATATTGACCACGTCGGCCCCCAGCCGCTTGCCCGCCAGCTCGAAGGAGCTCTGGGTCCGCGTCGAGTTCTCGAAGAACAGGTTCATCAGCGTCCGACCCTTCAACAGGTCGAGCTTTTTGGAGGTTTGGCGATTGAGCGACACAAACCCGTCAGCGAGATCCAGGAGGTTGGCCACCTCCACCTCGTTCAGATCGAGCACCGATAGGAAGTGTCGCCGCGGGAACGGAAAGGTTCTGCCAAGAACCTCGTTCAGACCAGGGGGCATAGTTGTCATTAAAGGGTCGTCTTAGGGGACCTTGCGGCAGGTGCCAAGGGGGCAGGCCGTTTCGCCCACAGGCCTAGCCGTAGGCCCGCACACTGCGAAGCGAGGTCTCTGCTTTGGACTCCCGTCGCTGCGGCGCTTAAGGCAAAAGCGCCATTGCATGGGGCTGGCCCGTGTTTGAGTGCGGCCGTCGATACCACCTGGAGCCAGGATGAATTTTCGAGACCTGCTGGAGGATGTCTCCGAGCGTGACGGCGCCTGGCACCTGGACGCCGCCGAGGGGTGGACCCAGGGGCGCACCCTGTTTGGCGGGCTGACGGCGGCGCTTTGCGCGCATGTGGCACAGCGGACCCTGGGAAGCGACCTGCCGCCGCTGCGCTCGGCTCAGGTGGCCTTTGTCGGGGCGGCGGCGACACCGCTGCAAATCAGGGCGGTCGAACTGCGACGCGGGCGATCGGCCACCTTCGTTTCGGTAGATTGCCAATCTGAGGCTGGCTTGGCCGCCCGGACGCTCCTGACCTACGGCGCCGGGCGCGAGAGCACGGTCAGCCATGATAGTAGCCTGGCGCCCCAGGTTCCCCCTCCAGGGGGGTGTGAACCGTTCATGCCGCCGCGCGATGGCCCTGCGGGGTTCTTTCAGAGGTTCGATATTCGACAGGCGGGCCAATCCCGACCGCTCTCGGGCGGCCCGCCGGAATTTCTGGCCTGGGTGCGGCTTCGCGAGCCGCACGGGGTAGATCCGACCCTGGCCCTGCTGGCCCTGGCCGACAGTCTTCCACCAGCTGCCATGACGGTGTTTTCGGCTCCAGCCCCCATCTCCACCATGACCTGGTCCATCGACCTGGCCCATCTGCCCGATCCCACCGCCTGGAACCTGTTGAGATCCACCAGTGAGCAGGCCGCGGACGGCTATTCGCAGCAGGCGATGTCGCTGTGGGATGAGTCGGGGCGCCGGCTGGCGGTGGCGCAACAGGTGGTCGCCCTTTTAACCAAGGGCGCCG
>JANORH010000170.1:0-1994 GCA_031415215.1 Alphaproteobacteria bacterium
TACCGCCTCGACCGTCTTGCCCTCTTTCTCCGCCAGGCGGGCACCTCCGAGGATGCCGGGCAGGGCGTAGTTACCTTCGTGGCAGGCGTATTCGTACATCGGGCCCTGGGTGGCGTTCAGGGCCATCTGGGCGCGCCAGACCTGGGTGAAGATCTTGGGGTCGTCAACACTGAACTCATAGAGAATCTGGGTGGCCGAGTTGCGGGTGAAGCGTTCGGTGACCTTGGCTGTCGGCGTCAGATACAGGCTGGCTCCGAAATACGGGCGCAAGCTCTCCTGCGGATTGAAGTTGGTGGTTTCGACCACCAGGGTGTCGCCCTCCCACCAGCCGATGCTGTCGCCCATCCATTTTTGCAAGCTGGTGCGGGGTGTGGTCCGGTCGACGAGGGGGATCATACGGGCGTCGTGGTTCATTTCGACGACGATGACCAGGTGATCGCGGCTCTGCTGGATCTGATAGTTGTTGTTGTAGAGCACGTTCATCATCGGCGGGCCGGCGGTGGAACCGAAGCCCAGAATGCAGCGCTCGCCCAAGGGCCGGCTCTCGGGGCCTGCGAAGTTGGTGCGGGCGCTGGCCAGGGTGTCGGTGAACAGCTTCCGGCCGGCGGGGCTGTAGGGCAGCTTGCCGTCGGCAGGGTCGATCAGCCACGAGGTCCGCACCTCAGCCCCGATGCGGCCGAAACTGACGCCGGGGTCGATCCAGACCGTGTTGTAGCCGCCAGGATCATCAGCCTTGGGCGGTGCGCCGTCAGTGGGATTTGTCGGCTTGTTGGAGGCTGCCATCATCCGGGCGCGGGCCGCTTCGGCGGCCTTGGCCTGGGCTTCGGTGATGGTCAGCGTCTTGAAGTTGGCCGGGCGCTCCAGGCTGGTCAACGAGGCGTTGGTCCAGACGCCCTCAAAGTCCGGCTGGCCGAAGCCATTGCGGGGTGCCTTGTAGGTCTGGGCGTGGGCGGTCGCGGCCAGGGCGGCGATGGCGAGGGACAGGATCAGCTTGCGCATGGGCTTCAGGCCTTCTTGTCGGTTAGCGCGGCATAGACCGCCTTGGGTGAGATTTCGCGGACCGCAGGCGTGCCGCCGCCGGGCACCGAGCCGTTCATATTCTGGATCATGCCGACGAAGACGATGTCATTGGTGGGATCGATCCAGAACCACGTACCGAACGCCCCACCCCACCAGTAGCTGTCGATACCTTGAGCCAGGCCGCTGATCGCGGCGTTCTCGTGCACGGCGAAGTCCATACCGAAGCCGACGCCCTTCTGGACCGGTCCATAGAGGTCGACACCGACGCCGGGCCGCAACATCGACTTGCGCATCAGCTTGACGGTCTCGGGCTTGAGGACCCGCGCGCCGTCCAGTTCGCCGCCGTTCAGCAGGGCCTGACCGAAGCGGAAATAGTCCGACGCTGTAGATGACAGACCCCCGGACCCGGCGAGGAAACGCGGCTTGGTGGTCTGGATGCGTGGCTCGCCGGCGGTGACCAGCTTGCCCTCGGCATAGGTGTGGATACGCACGACCCGGGCGGTCTTTGTCGGGTCGACCCAGAACTGTGTGTCCGGCATTTTCAGCGGCGTGAAAATGTACTTTTGCATATAGTCGGCGAGGTCCATTCCAGACATTTTTTCAACGAGATAGCCCTGGATATTCACGACCGGACCATAGGCCCAGTCTGTGCCTGGGTGGCTGGCCAGCGGCAGGGCAGCCAGCTTGTCGATCATGCCCTGAAGGTCGCTCGCGCCCAGACCGGCGTCAGTGTAGACGGCGCTGGTTCCAAAACCGGCGGTGTGGCTCATCAACTGGGCCATGGTCATCGGGGTGGCCTGTTCGACCAGCGTGCCGTCGGCGGCCTTGACCTTCAGCCCCGCGAACGGGGGGATCTGTCCGGCGACCGGATCATCCAGCTTCCATTTGCCCTGTTCATAGAGCTGCATCATCGCTACGCCGCAGATCGGTTTGGTCATGGAGGCGATGCGGAAGATGCTGTCGGTGGCCATCGG
>JANORH010000171.1:0-4808 GCA_031415215.1 Alphaproteobacteria bacterium
GTTTGCCATTGTCCACGCACTGAGGGAGTGGTTCGACGGCCCGATCGCGCTGTCGGGGGCCATCGGTAACGGTCATGCGGTGCTGGGCGCTCAGGCGATGGGTGCGGATCTGGCCTATATCGGCTCGGCCTTCATTGCGACCCAGGAGGCCAACGCCGTTCAGGGCTACAAGGACATGATCGTCGCCAGCTCCGGCGAGGACACGACCTACACCAACCTGTTCACCGGCGTTCACGGCAACTATCTGACGCCGTCGATCATCGCAGCCGGCATGGACCCCAACGACCTGCCACAGTCCGATCCCTCGGCCATGAACTTCGGGTCTGGCGGCAATCAGAAGGCCAAGGCGTGGCGCGACATCTGGGGCTGCGGCCAGGGCATCGGCGCGGTCAAGAACGTCCCCACCGTCGCCGAGATGGTGGCACGGCTTTCGGACGAGTACGAACAGGCCAAGGCGGAACTGGCGATGAAGACGTCCTTCACCGCCGGTCGCGTACTTCAAGCCGCTGAATAGATCTCAGCCGCCGTTCGCTGTCAGCCAGCGTTCCATCTCCGGCACCCGGTCCTTGATCAGGCCGAGCCGGAAGCGGATCGACGCCGCAGCCTTCTCGACGTCGCCGCGTGACGAGGGCGGGATGGTTGTGGCGTAGCGGGTGAGCTTCTCCAGCATGGCCGGATCGCGTGAAATCGTGGCCAGCTCGGGGAAAAACGATGCGCGCTGGGTCGGTTCCAGAAGCGCTTCGACCTTGGCCCGGTTGGCGAGGGCGAAGTCATAGGCCAGGTCGGGGAACACGCCGGAGACTGCATTGATGATGCCGGGTGCCTCGGTCGGACTGGGTTCGCTGCTTAGCGCCAGTTCGAGGGTCTTTGTCGCCAATGCACGATCCTGGCTTGATCCCAGATAGCGATAGAGACGTGCGCGGTCGGATATATCCCTCGACGCGAGCGCCATCTGATGCAGCTTTTCCCAGGTCGCTGCGTCGGCCTTGCCGGCGACCATAGACAGCACCGTGCGTCGCCCGGCGCCTGTCAGGGTGGTCGGATCCTTCTGGTAGAGATCGAACCGCCGACGGGCTTCGGCGACCGCCGCTGCGTCGCCCAGATCACCCAGCGCTGACAGGACCGAGCGGCGCAGGATGGCGTCATTGTCGCTTTCGCCGACCTTGGCGTCCCAGCCCAGTCGCGCGGCGATGGGGGCGATGCGGCTGAGCACAAAGGCGCGATAGGCAGGTCGCGTCGGACGGCCGTCGAAAATCCAGTCGATGGCCTGCAGTTGCTCGGCCAGGGTCTGTAGCACGATGGGCTCGCCGGTGGCCGGCGCGTTCCTGGCCAGCGCCAGGAAGTCGCTCATGGGCACGATGCCGACCTCACCCAGCGCGCGGCTGTCATACAGCAGGCCCAATTGGTCGCTGGGCTTGAGATCCGCGAACTTTGGTGCCAACAGCTTCCAGAGCCCCGGCGAATAGGCAGTGCGGAAATAGCTGGTCTGACCAGCGTTCACGATGGCGGGCGCGCCCAGCGGCACGGTCCTGGGCGAGTTGGCGCTGACGACCACCTGAACCTGCCCATCGGGGCCCTGGACGTTGACAGGGGTGCGCCAGGTCTGCGGGGTCCGCTGGCCGGGGTCGGCGCCAAAGCGTTCCTGGGTCAGGGCGATGCCGCCCGCGACACCTTTGGCGCGGATCAGGGGGACGCCGGCCTGCAGCGTAAAGTCGTTCGCGATTCCGGTGATTTTCTTGGGCGATGCCAGGTCCAGTTCTGCCCAGAGGTCGCCCGACACCGTGTTCTTGTAGGCGTGCTTCTTCATGTAGCTGCGAACGCCGGTCCGGAAGGCGTCCTCGCCGACGTAGGATTCCAGCATCCGGATGACCGCCTGACCCTTCTGGTAGGTGATCGCGTCGAAGGCGTTTCTGGCGGCGAAGACGTCGGGGATTTCCGTAATCACCGGGTGTGTGCCGGCGCGGCTGTCCAGCCGCATGGCCCCCTGCTGACCGGCCTGGGTGGCCAGCCAGATGTTCCACTCGGGGTGGAAGTGGTCTGTGGCCTTGGTCTCCATCCAGGAGGCGAACCCCTCGTTCAGCCAAAGGTCGTCCCACCAGGCCATGGTGACCAGGTTACCGAACCACTGGTGAGCCACCTCGTGGGCCACAGTTGTAAAGACCCCCTGCTTGTCAGCTTCGGTCGAAAGCTTCGGGTCAATCAGCAGGACGTAGTCGAAGTAGAAAATGGCCCCCCAGTTCTCCATGGCGCCGAAGAACTGGCTTTGGCCAGGACCAGCCACCAGATCAAGCTTGGGCAACGGGTAGGGGGTGTCGAAATAGTCGTTGAAGTAGCTCAGCAGTTTGACGGCGGCGTCCAGGGCATAGCGGCCCTTTTCCGAGTCGCCCCGACGCACGATAACGCCGACATCAGTCTTGCCGACCATCTGGTGAAGGCGTTCGAAATCGCCCATCCCGAAGAACAGCAGATACGAGCTCATCTTCGGGCTGTCCTGGAAGCGGACAGTGCGCCTGCCGTCGGCCGAAACGGTGTCTGAGGTGACCGGCATGTTGGAGACCGGCATCTGGCCGACGGGGGCCTCTACCGACAGGGCGAAGACCGACTTGATGCCAGGCTCGTCCCACATGGGGGCAAAGCGGCGGGCGTCCGAGTTTTCGAACTGGGTGAACAGCGCGCGCTGCTTGGTGCCGGCGGCGGTTTCATAGTCTAGCGCGAACAGGCCTGACGCCTGCTGGTAGATCTTGCCGGTGTAGTCGATGGAGAGGGTGTAGCGACCGGGCGCCAGGGGTTTGGCGAAGACGAAGGCGGTGGTTTCCTGCTTGTCATCCCGCACGATGCGGGGCGCGCCGGGCTGGCCGCTCAGGCGGGCCTGGCCCAGGGTCAGATCGGCGGCGTTCAGCACGACCCGGTCTGTGGCGCGGACCACGGTCAGCGCGATGTCGACATGGCCGGTAAAGCTGAGGTTGGCCGCGTCCGGCGTGATCCGGATGTCGTAGCGGTCGGGCCGCACATGAGTCGGCAACACAGCGCGCTGGGTCTTGGCGGCAGGCTTTGCCGGCGCGGTCACCGCAATGGCGGGAATGGCGAGGGCCACGACGACAGAAGCCAGGGCGGCAAGGAACTTCATGCTCTAGGGCTCGACAATCAGGGTTGGAATTTGGCGCGCACCATATGGCGGCGGCAACGATCTGCCTAGCTCGGCTTTCGACTGTTCATTTCATCCCCGGCGTCGGCGGGCAGGCGCAGGAACCAGGCCATGGAAATCATGGTCACCAGGCCGATGACGATGAAGGCTGGCGACACGACCGCGACGGTCAGCTTCGTCTCGCCCTGCCACTGCATCAGGAAGTGCAACAGGGTGGCGGACAGGCCGATGCCGATGGACTGGACCAACTGCTGCATCATCGAGGACGTGGTGGCCGCACGGCTCATCTGATCCTGATCGATGTCGGCATAGGCCATGCCGTTCAGCGCCGTGAACTGCAGCGACCGGAAGAATCCGCCGACCCCCAGCACGACCATGATCGCCCAGTGCGGCCAGTCCGGGCGGAACAGCGAATAGGCCACGAAGCTGATGCCCACGATGACGGCGTTGACCGACAGCACGGTGCGAAACCCGAACCGGCGCAGAATGGGCGGGGCGGCGGTCTTCATTAGCAGGGCGCCCACCGCCGAGATGAAGGTCATCAGGCCTGCGGAAAAGGCGCTCATCCCGAACGCCACCTGCAGCAGCATGGCCAGCAGGAACGGGTTGGCCCCCATGGCGATGCGCATGAACGCCCCGCCCAGCACCGAGGCGCTGAAGGTCTGGTTACGGAAGATCTTCAGGTCGATGACGGCATGCGGTGTGCGGCCGGCGTGCCAGCCATAGACCCACAGGCCCGTGATCCCGGCGGCGAACAGCCCCGCCACCGCCAGCGGGTTCAGCTCATCCCGCCCCAGGTTCTCGAAGCCGAAGATCAGGCAGGCCAGCCCGACGCCGGTCAGGACGACGCCCGGCAGATCGACGCGCTGTGCCCCCTGTTCCCTTACGTCCGGAATGTGGCGGTTCACCAGGTAGAGGCCGACGGCGGCGATGGGCAGGTTCATGAAGAAGATCCAGCGCCAGTCCGCAAAGGTGACGATGGCCCCGCCCAGCACCGGCCCCAGCACCGGCCCCAGCAGGGCGGGCATGGTCATCACCGACATGGCCCCGACCAGCTCGTTCTTGGGGGTGGAGCGCAGCAGCACCAGCCGACCGATCGGCGCCATCGTCGCGCCGGCCGCGCCCTGCGCAAAGCGGGCCAGGGTCATCTGGTCCAGGCTCTGGGCGAACCCGCACGCGACGGAGGTGGCCACATAGAGCACGATCGAGATCATAAAGACCCGCTTGGCCCCGAAGCGGTCAGCGATCCAGCCGCTGAGCGGCAGGAAGATCGCCGACGACAGCAGGTAGACGGTGATGGCGATGTTGAGCCGCAGCGGCTCGACGCCGAACGCATGGGCCATGGCGGGCAGGGCGTTGGCGATCACCGTGGCGTTCAGCGTCTGCATCATCAGGGCCGAACCGATGATCGCCGGGATCAGCCAGCCACGGGTGGCGGCGCCGGTGTCGGTGGGCGGTTCGACGTCGCTCATGCCTGAGGGGTTAACAGGCGAAGGCGACGGAAGGCAACCGGCGCGGCGGGCGCGAATACGGACAGAGGGTCTGGACCTGTTTCGGGCATTTCTATCCGCCGGTGAAGTGGCGGTATTCATTTGACAAAGTGACTTAGATGTTCTACTTATGTTCTATAACATTACAAGCGGCGATGGCAAAGTTTTTCAGG
>JANORH010000172.1:0-10999 GCA_031415215.1 Alphaproteobacteria bacterium
CCGGGACCTCGATCTTCAGGATCGCGAGGTCCGTGCGAGGATCAGCCAGCAGGATCCGGGCTGTGAACTCCCGGCGGTCCGACAGCGCGACAGTGATCTCCTGCCCGCCCTCGACCACGTGATTGTTGGTAACGATGACGCCGTCTGATCGGACGATCACGCCTGAGCCCAGTGATTGGGCGACACGCGACTGCGGCACACCTTGACCAAACAGCGACCAGAACGGGTCAACCTGCTGACGTACCACCCGTTTGGACGAGATGTTTACGACCGCAGGTGCCGCACGTCTGACGACGGGCGAGAATGACGACTTCATCTGGGCTGCGCCCTCTGGCACAGCGCGATTGGGGGCACCGAAAGCCGGTTGCGCCTCTGCAGCAGATGAAATCAATAACAGCCCGACCACAAATGTCGTCAAGGTCAGGCCACGAGGCGCAGGCATGGATGCTCCCGGAAATTTGAACACCGATCCAGTGCCCCGGTTTTCAGGCGCAATGATGGCGTAGCTCATGCTGTTTCAGGTGTTGCCGTCTTCGCTGTCACCAGAGCCAACAGGAACGCGAGCACCAGCAGCCCGGCGGAAAGGAAGATGGCCAGCCCGGGCAAATGAACCGCCTCATGCCGGATCGACCATGCGAATACGGTGCCAAACAGCAGCGGCCCCAGGATCGACGCCACACCCATCAGGCTTTGGTTGGCACCCTGAAGCTGGCCCTGCTCATGCGGTGCCACGCGTCGGGTCATCAGGCCTTGCAGCCCCGGCATCAAAAAGCCGGTGAAGGCAAAAATCGGCACAGCAAGAAGGTACGTAATCCCCGTGGGCGCCCAGCCGTACCAGATGAAGCCGATCACGCCCGCAGCAGCGCCCAGCAGTACGGCGTTACGCTCCCCGATCCTTTTCACGACCGGCCCAATCAACAAGCTCTGCACGATGACGCCCGCTATCCCCGTCGCCAGGAAGGTGTAGCCCAGCGTCGAGGTCGACCAGCCATAGCGATAGCCGGCGTAGAGCACGAAGATCGATGGCAGGACCGTGTGCGAGAACTGGAACAGGAAGCCGACGCCCGCCAAGCCCAACAGGCCTGGCTTGGACCGCAACAGCTTGAGAGAGCCCAACGGATTGGCCTTCGACCAGTCGAAAGTCTTGACCCGTTTCTCGGGCGGCAGGCTCTCGGGCAAGATGAACAGTCCATAGAGCCAGTTTATGGTGGTCAGTGCAGCCGCCGCCAGAAACGGAACGCGCAGATCGATCTCGCCCAGAACTCCCCCGATCGCCGGGCCAAAGATGAAGCCGAAGCTGAACGCCGAGCTCATCCAGCCGAAGACCTTGGCGCGTTCTCCCGGTTCCGTCACATCGACGAGATAGGCGTTTGCGGTAGAGAAACTGGCCGCAGTCATGCCGTTCAGAATCCGACCCAGGAACAGCCACCAAAGGCTTGGCGCGAAGGCCATGAACAGAAAGTCTACCGCCAAGCCGAACAGCGAGATCAGCAGCACCGGCCGGCGGCCCCAACGGTCTGACATCAACCCCAGGATCGGGCCGCAGATGAACTGCATGACCCCCCAGCAGACCCCGAACACGACACCCCATTCTGCTGCGGAAGCCGTGTCGCCGCCGGTGAACTGTTTGACCAGGTTGGGCAGGATCGGAATCATGATCCCGAACGAGATCGAATTCATCAGCGCTACGGCAAAGATGAAGCCGAACCCGGCCTTGCGACCCGGCGCGCTCTTTGCCGTTTTCGAAACGTCCCCGGTCATAAAATATCCCCCGCGCCAGACTGAAACAAACCACGAACTAACGCAAGGAGGTCAAGCCTCATAGCTACCCATCGCACGGATCTGGCCTTGCCAATATTCTGCTAACCGCGCGAGTAGAACCTGGTCGGGAAAGCTATGTCGGGCGGCGTTCCCGACCGGTACTTGATCGAAGCCCCGATGCTCGATGCTGACCCGTGTTTCGTCACCTACGCCCACAAAACAGACCTCAACTTCCGTCCGGAGGTCCGGCGGAAAGCTTGCCTGTCGCCAGGAAAACACCAGTTTCATCGGAGGTTCCCACACGAGGATCCGACCGATCTCGAAGACCTTGCCGCTGGCCAGCGTATCGGTGAATCGCCCGCCGACCTCAGGCTCGAATGCCAGTCGACCCGGTGCACGCGGAGTGGTGTGAAACAGCTCACTGGACCGCCACCATGCGCCGATGTCTCGCACGAAGACCTCGAATGCCCGCTCGGGCGAGGCCTTCACCCTCAGGGCTACATAGACCTTCGACGTCATGCGTCCTTCTCGACGTGCGCCTTAAACGCAGCGAGTTGTTCGCTCCAGAGCTTTTCGCTGTCCGCCAGCCATCGCATCAGATGGGCCATCGGTTCGGGCCTCAATGCATAGATGCGCACGCGCGCGTCGAATTCGGGGTGGGACTCCTCGACCAGACCGCTTGCACGAAGTGTCTTCAGATGTCGGCTCATGGCCGGCGCCGAAATGTCCAGGGCCCGCGCCAGTTCGCCGGACGAATGCGGCCTTTCAGACAGTAGATCGACGGCGCGACGCCGGTCGGGATCTGCCAGGGCAGCCAGCGTTGTGTCCAACGCCTGGTTCACACCCATCCGGTGATCTTCAGGCCAGTAGCCGTCTCGGCTTCCTCTCGGGTGACGGCCTGAACCGTCTGACCAACCGTCCAGATGTGGCCCTCCGGGTCGCGGGCACGGTATGTGCGGTCGCCATAGAACTGGGTCTCGAGTGGCGCGATGATTTCCATGCCGGCGCTCCGGGCGCGCTCACAATGAGCATCGATATCCGTATCTATCTGGATGTGGACAGTCTGGGTGTTTTTCCCACCAATAGATGCCGGGCTCTTGTGGTCGTCGCTCCACTCGTTGCCGACCATGACAACTGCGTTGCCGAAACGCATCTCCGAGTGCGCAATGTTTCCGGCGTCGTCCTCGATCAGCATCGAGACCTCGAACCCGAACGCCGCCTCCAGAAAAGCCAGAGCGGCGCGAGGGTCCCGGTAGCATACTGCAGACATCAGCGGGGCGCGCCAGTCGGCCATCGTGGGCTCCATTAGTTTCTATATTTGAATATATTTATCAAATTTCGCAATTATTAAGTCAAGGCCTTCGGGGCCGCTGTCTCGCTGAAATCGATTTGATGACCGTTCGCGCCGGTTGGGCGGGGTCGAACGGGTCACTTGCCAATATGAGCGCCTGACAGATCATATCTTGAACCGCTGGATCCTGCAGACGATCGGGCGCATCGAGAACGACATGCCGCATGGTCCCGCCCGAGCCCCTCAAGAGGCCCTCCGGATCCTTCAACTGCGGGCCACCCACCAGGAACAGGCTGACCCAGCGCGGGTAGGCCGCGATTGAAAAGACGATCGTCGACGCCCGCTCAGAGGGGGCGTAGCCGACCGCGAGCGCATTGTAGTTGTCATAGACCAGCTCGACAGCGCCCGGCAGAAGCGCACGCATCTCCGCTCGCGCAGACCGCATGCGGGCAGCGACGGCATCAGAGAACCTGACAATGAAACTTTCGAGCTGGGCTTCCGGGTCCATGAGTAGAAGCCTGCCCGACGCGCGCGCCTCGGGCAAGGATGAGGGCTCAAAACGAATACCCCCGGAAGCGAACTTCCGGGGTTCAATTCGCAGCGATGCCTAAAACGACTATTCGTCGCCGCCGAAGCCGGCCTCAGCCGTCGGGCCAGAGTCTTTGCCCTTTTCGGACGGATCGCGGTCGACCAGTTCGATCACCGCCATGGCGGCGTTGTCGCCGTGGCGGAAGCCGGCTTTCAAAACGCGGATGTAGCCGCCCTGACGTTCTGCATAGCGTGGCCCCAGAACGGCGAACAGTTTGCCCACCTGTTCCACGTCGCGGACCTGGCTGATGGCCTGGCGGCGGGCGTGCAGCGTGCCGCGCTTGCCGAGCGTGATCAGTTTCTCGACGAAGGGACGCAGTTCCTTGGCCTTGGGCAGGGTGGTGACGATCTGCTCGTGCTTGATCAGGCTCGCCGACATATTGGCGAACATAGCCGTGCGGTGGGCAGACGTACGACCCAGTTTACGGCGTGCAATACCGTGACGCATTTCTAGTCTCCCGAGCCACCAGGGCCCACCGGACGCTCCGTTTTTCCGGAAAGCATCCTGCCTAACCAAGTCCCAGCCTGCTCCCGGCCGGGCAAATACGAAACGCCGAGGCCCTCCACCGCAGTTGCGACTTCATTGGGCCCAGGCCGCCGAAGCAGCCTGGAGTCAGCGAGATAGCAGTTCTACATCTGGTCTTCGAACTTCTTGGCCAGCTCTTCGATGTTCTCGGGCGGCCAGTTTGGCACGTCCATACCGAGGTGCAGACCCATCCCGGCCAGAACTTCCTTGATCTCGTTCAACGACTTGCGCCCGAAGTTGGGAGTACGGAGCATCTCCGCCTCGGTCTTCTGGATCAGGTCGCCGATGTAGACGATGTTGTCGTTCTTCAGGCAGTTGGCCGAACGGACGGAAAGCTCAAGCTCGTCGACCTTCTTCAGCAACGCCGGGTTGAACGGCAGTTCCGGCTTGGCCTCGCCTTCGACTTTTTTCTTCGGCTCTTCGAAGGTGATGAAGATCTGCAGCTGGTCTTGCAGGATGCGAGCGGCATAGGCCACCGCGTCCACCGGGCTGACCGCGCCGTTGGTTTCCAGGTCCATGATCAGCTTGTCGTAGTCAAGGCTCTGGCCCTGGCGGGTCGGCTCGACGCGATAGGCCACACGCCGCACCGGCGAATAGAGAGCGTCGACGGCAATCAGGCCGATCGGGGCGTCCTCGGGACGATTCATCTCGGCGGGGACATAGCCCTTGCCCGACTGAACGGTGAATTCCATCCGCACCTGAGCGCCTTCATCCAGCGTGCAGAGCACGTGATCGGGATTGAGGATCTCGATGTCCGACGGCGCATCAATCTGGCCGGCTGTAACTGCACCGGGACCGTTGGCGCGCAGCGTCATCCGCTTCGGGCCCTCGGCGTGCATACGCAGCGCCAGTTGCTTGATGTTGAGGACAATGTCGACAACGTCTTCCCGTACGCCTTCCAGCGACGAGAATTCATGCACAACGCCGTCGATCTGCACCGCAGTCACAGCCGCGCCTTGCAGCGAGGAGAGAAGCACGCGCCTCAGGCTATTGCCCAAGGTCACGCCGAACCCGCGCTCGAGAGGTTCAGCCACCAGACGCGCCTTGCGGGCAGCGTCAGCGCCAATCTCGATTTGCGGCTTCTCGGGACGGATAAGCTCGTTCCAGTTTCTTTCGATCACGTGTGTCCCTCGAGAACGCAGGATCGCCGGCCGCATTACCGCGAACCGGCGTCAGGGATTGTAGTTCGTACGACTAGACGCGACGGCGCTTAGGCGGGCGGCAGCCGTTGTGCGGAATGGGTGTGACATCCCGGATAGTCGTAATCGTCATGCCCACCGTCTGCAGAGCGCGCAGGGCGGACTCACGACCCGAGCCAGGGCCCGAGACATTGACTTCCAACGTGCGCACGCCATGTTCGGCGGCCTTGCGGCCGGCGTCTTCGGCCGCCATCTGGGCGGCATAAGGCGTCGATTTACGCGACCCCTTGAAGCCCATCAGGCCGGCGCTGGACCAGGAGATCGCGTTCCCCTGAGCGTCGGTGATGGTGATCATGGTGTTGTTGAACGAGGCGTTCACATGCGCCACGCCCGACGTAATGTTTTTTCGTTCGCGCCGTTTAACGCGCGCCGGTTCCTTGGCCATCGGAGATACGCTCTCTTACTTCTTCTTGCCGGCGATCGGCTTGGCGGGCCCCTTGCGGGTGCGGGCATTGGTATGGGTGCGCTGACCGCGGACCGGCAGGCCCTTCCGGTGACGCAGGCCGCGATAGCAGGCCAGGTCCATCAGGCGCTTGATGTTCACAGAGGTTTCGCGGCGAAGATCGCCCTCGACCATATAGTCGCGGTCAATCGCTTCGCGGATCTGCAGGACTTCCTGGTCAGATAGTTGATTGACGCGACGTGCGTCATCAATGCCAACCTTGGCGACGATCTCGCGAGCTTTCGCCTGACCGATGCCATGAATGTACTGCAACGCGATCACGACGCGCTTGTTCGTAGGAATGTTGACGCCAGCAATACGAGCCACGTGGGTAGATCTCCTGATCACGCAAGAGACGCGCGAACGGCGCCCCGGCCCCTGTAGCCCGAAGGCATAGGCCGGTACGTCCCTCGCGCTCTTTCGCGGAAGGGCCTCGTTATAGGGATCGGCGCGCCTCCGTCAATGGCGGAAACGGCCAAATGTGAACGAAATGCAGCAGTCGCCGCGAGGTGGCCCTCGCGCGAGGGTTCGTTACGCCGGCAGGTTGCCCCGGCAGGTGTTAAGGAAAGCATGATGTGGTCTGATCCGCAATCCAAAGGCAGATCGCCACCTGCGCAGGGCATTTAAAACCCGATTTCAGGCGTGTGGCACAGCAGATCCGACGCGAATCGCAGTTGGTGGGCGACGCCTGTGGAATTCTAGGCGTCGAGCGCCGTGTCGATGGCCGCAGCGACACCGTCCACTGCGCCCATGCCATCGACTTCGACCAGTTTACCCTGGGCTTCATAGTAAGGCAGTAGCGGCGCGGTCTGACCGTTGTAGGCGTTCAGGCGAACCACGAAACTCTCCGGGTTGTCGTCTGGACGGCCCGATTCAGCGAATCGGCCGGCAATCCGCGCCTTCAGGGCGTCATCATCCACCTTGAGCCGCAGGACCAGGTCGATCTTGCGCCCTCGCCCGGCCAGCATCCTGTCAAGAGCTTCTGCTTGGGGAAGCGTGCGCGGAAATCCGTCGAAAATCGCGCCACCTGCCGCCTCGGCTTCGGGCAGTCTCTGTTCGATCAATTCGATAACAATGCTGTCCGAGACGAGTTCGCCGCGCTGCATGATGCCTGACACGCGCTGACCCAGCTCGGAGCCAGAGGCGATGGCGGCGCGCAACATGTCGCCGGTCGACAACTGGACCATGTTTCGGGTTTCCACCAGCCGTTTGGCCTGGGTACCCTTCCCCGCCGCCGGCGGACCGAACAGGATCAGGTTCATACTGACGACTCTCCCCTACCAGCGCTCTTGTTGGCGCTGTCCCGAAACGTCATCCAAGGGTTAGCGGCGTCCACCGCGTAGCTTGGATTTCTTGATCAGACCCTCGTACTGATGCGCCAGCAGATGTGACTGGATCTGGGCCACCGTGTCCATGGTAACGCTGACCACGATCAGCAGCGACGTACCGCCCATGTAGAACTGCACATTGAAGAAGCCGATCATGATTTCAGGCAGGAGACAGACCAGCGTGATGTAGGCCGCACCAATCACCGTCAGGCGCGTCAGCACGAAGTCGAGATACTCCGCCGTGCGCTTTCCAGGACGAATGCCCGGCATGAAGCCGCCGTACTTGCGCAGGTTCTCGGCCGTATCCTCGGGATTGAACACCACGGAGGTGTAGAAGAAGCAGAAAAATACGATCAGCGCGCCGTACAGCAGCATGAACAGGGGCTGGCCGTGTTGAAGCTGGCCCACCGCGCCCGGTAGCCACTGCATCCATTCAGGCAGGTTCGCCGTCGCGGCAAAGCCCATCACGGTCGCCGGCAGCAACAGAAGCGACGAGGCGAAGATCGGCGGGATCACGCCCGAGGTGTTGATTTTCAGCGGCAGGAACGAGGTGTCCCCGCCCACCATCCGGTTGCCCTGTTGACGCTTGGGATACTGGACCAGGAGGCGGCGCTGCGAGCGCTCCATGAATACGATGGCCATCGTGACGGCAACCACGAGAAGCACAATCACCACCAACGCACCGGCATTCATCGCGCCCGTGCGCGTCAGCTCCAGCGACTGGACAATATACTGCGGCAGCACGGCAACGATGCCGGCGAAGATGATCAGAGATATCCCGTTGCCAACGCCCCGGCTGGTGATCTGCTCACCCAGCCACATAAGGAACATGGTGCCGCCAGTGAGCGTGACGACCGTGGCGACGATGAAGAACAGGCCCGGATCTTCGACCAGGCCCGGGCTTTGCGAGAGGCTCACCGCGATGCCAAAGCTCTGCATCACCGCCAGCACGACGGTCAGGTAGCGAGTGTACTGGTTGAGCGTCTTGCGCCCCGCCTCCCCGCCTTCCTTGCGCAGCTTTTCCCAGGGCGGATAGACCGTCCCCATCAGCTGGACGATGATCGAGGCCGAAATGTAGGGCATCACGTTCAGGGCGAAGATGGCCATCCGCTCCACGGCACCGCCGGAGAACATGTTGAACATCCCCAGGATGCCCTTGGCCTGTCCGGCGAAGGCGGCCTGAAAAGCCACGGGATCAATCCCCGGGATCGGGATGTAGGTGCCCAGGCGATAGACAACCATCGCCATCAGGGTGAACCAGATACGCTTGTGAAGTTCGGTGGCCTTAGCAAAGGACCCGAAGTTCATATTGGCAGCGAGCTGTTCGGCGGCCGAAGCCATGCAGCAAATCCTCTGACACCTGGAACTTTACAGCGGGACCATGATCCCGGCTCCGCCGCCCCGTCACGCCCCGACTATGGCAGTCGAAGCCTTCCCGTCACGCTCAGATAAGGCGTGTCGGGCCCGATAGCGAGCCTGACGAAAACCTACTTAGGTGCCAGCGTCTTCCGCAGCCGCTTCCGGCTTGGTCGTGGTCAACGTACCGCCGGCCTTCTCGACCGCCGCTCGCGCCGCGCTGGTGGCGGAATAGACCGTCAGGTTGAGCTTGGTGGTCAATTCGCCCTTGCCCAGCAGCTTGATGCCGTCCTTCTCGCGACGGATGACGCCGGCCTTGATCAAGACTGCGGCATCAATGGCGACCTTGGCGTCGAGCTTTCCGGCAGCAATCGCTTGCTCCAGGCGCCACAGGTTCACTTCGGCGAAGTCGAGGCGATTACGGTTGGTGAAGCCCCGCTTGGGCATACGCATGTGCAGCGGCATCTGGCCGCCTTCAAACCCGGCGATTGACACGCCCGAACGTGCCTTCTGGCCTTTGACGCCGCGACCGGCGGTCTTGCCCTTACCCGACCCCGGGCCACGGCCGACGCGCATACGGTTCTTGGTTGAGCCCTCGCGCGGAGCGAGTTCGTTGAGTTTCGTCATGTGTGCCTCTCCTTGGAGATCTGGCGCCAGGCGGATGCCTGACTCGGCGGGTTTCGTTTCCCTCCCCTTCGTGGGGAGGGAGAAATTCTACTCCACCACCTCGAGGAGGTGGGCCACTTTGGCGACCATTCCGCGGACGGAGGGGGTGTCTTCCAGGGTGGAGACGCGGCCAACCTTGTTCAGGCCAAGACCGGCGAGCGTAGCGCGCTGGTCTTTGGTCCGACGGATCGGGCTGCCGGTCTGACGAACGGTGATCTGGGCCATCAGCTTAACCTTCCGAGTCTGCCGCCGCCGCAGCCGCAGCGCCGTCGGCGCGACGACCCAGCACGTCGGAGACCTTCTTGCCGCGCTTGGCAGCGATCTGACGCGGCGAAGACTGGGCCTTGAGTGCCTCAAACGTTGCGCGCACCATGTTGTAGGGGTTGGACGAGCCGACCGACTTGCCGACCACGTCCTGGACGCCCAGGGTTTCCAGAACCGCACGCATCGGACCGCCGGCAATCACGCCGGTGCCGGGGGGCGCCGACCGGACCATGACCTTGCCCGCGCCCCAGCGGCCATTGCCGTCGTGGTGCAGGGTACGGCTTTCACGAAGCGGAACCCGGATCATCGTCTTTTTGGCTTCTTCCGTCGCCTTGCGGATGGCTTCCGGCACTTCGCGCGCTTTGCCATGACCAAAGCCGACACGGCCCTTCTGGTCGCCGACGATCATCAGGGCGGCGAACGAGAACCGTCGGCCACCCTTCACGGTCGCCGCGACGCGGTTGATGTGGACCAGTTTCTCGACGATGTCGCTATCGCGCTCATCCTCGTTGCGATTACGACCGCCGCCGCGCTGTTCGTCTCTGCGAGCCATGATCTTTTCCTTAGAAATTCAGGCCGGCTTCGCGCGCGGCTTCTGCCAGGGCCTTGACCCGGCCATGGTACAGGTAGCCGCCACGATCGAACACGACGTCCTTGACGCCTTTTTCCATCGCGCGCTGGGCAACCAGAGCGCCGACACGAGCGGCGGCGTCCTTGTCCGAACCTTTGGTCTTGTCGGCCTTGGCACCTTCCAGCGACGAGGCAGCAGCCAGCGTCACACCCTGAGCATCATCGATGATCTGTGCGTAGATGTTTTTGGCCGAACGGAAGACCGACAGGCGCGGGCGTCCATTTGCAACCTTCTTGAGGTTGTTGCGGACGCGATAAGCGCGGCGAAGAGTTGAGTCACGAGGAGAAAGAGCCATGGCCTACTTCTTCTTGCCTTCCTTGCGACGCACCGTCTCGCCTTGATAGCGGACGCCCTTGCCCTTGTAGGGCTCTGGCGGACGGATGCGGCGGATCTGAGCGGCGATTTCGCCGACGACCTGCTTGTCGATGCCCGAGATTTTGATTTCGGTCTGCTTCGGCACGGCGAATGAGATACCGTCCGGAGCCTTGATGTCCACGTCGTGGCTGAAGCCTAGCTGCATGGAGAGCGCAGTGCCCTTCAATGCGGCGCGATAGCCGACGCCCACCAACTCAAGCGTGCGCTCGAAGCCTTCGGTAACACCCTGGACCATGTTGGCCACGAGGGTGCGCGAAAGGCCCCACATCGCCTGGGCGCGGGTAGTTTCCTGGCGCTTGGAGAGGGTGAGCTCTCCGCCGTCCTGGGTGACTTCGATTTCCTCGGCGACCGTCCACGAAAGCTGCCCCTTGGGGCCTTTCACGGTGACCGTCTGGCCTTCGATGGTCACGGTCACCCCTGCGGGGACGGCAACCGCCTTCTTTCCAATACGAGACATATCAGTAGACCCGGCAGAGGACTTCGCCGCCCACGTTCGCGTCACGCGCGGCCGTGTCCGACATAACGCCCTTCGGCGTCGACAGGATCGAGATCCCGAGACCGTTCTTGACGGG
>JANORH010000173.1:0-2805 GCA_031415215.1 Alphaproteobacteria bacterium
GCGGTGATACAGGCGAAGGTCATCTGGAAGCAGACGAACACCACTTCGGGGATCACGACGTCCTTGGAGAAGGTCTCGACATTCGTAAACGCGCCCTCGGCGTTGAACACCGCCCCGCTCAGCAGGAGCTTGCTGGTCCCGCCGATGAACTTGTTCAGGCCGCCACCGTCGGTAAACGACAGTGAATAGCCCCAGAACGCCCAGGCCATCATTCCAATGACGGTCACGATCGAAATGTGCATCAGCATGGACAGCATGTTCTTCTGACGCACGAGACCGCCATAGAAGAGGGCCAGACCGGGCAGAATCATCAAAAGGACCAGGACGGTCGAGGTCAGCATCCAGGTGGTGTCGCCCTTGTCCGGCGTAGGTGACGCGGGGGTTTCCACAGCCGCAGCCGCTGCCTCGGCAATTGTGGGAGCAACAGCCTCAGCCTGTGCAGCGGTGGGTGCCGCAGATTCTGCAGCCGCTGCGACGGGTGCCGCAGCTTCCTGAGCGACGGCCGAAGTCGCCAGCGGCGCCCCGGCCATGACGGCCGCGAGCATCAGCCCTGCCAACCGTTGTTTTCCGAAGAATTTCATTGGAACTGTCCCTCTATCGCGTTCGCTACAGCGCTGCTGAGCCGGTCTCGCCCGTCCGGATGCGCACGGCCTCCGTGACGTCGAGGACGAAAATCTTTCCGTCGCCGATCTTGCCGGTGGCGGCTGCGGCCTTGATGGCCTCGACCGCCTTGCCCGCCGCGGCGTCATCCACCACGGCCTCCAGCTTCACCTTGGGCAGAAAATTGATCTGGTATTCTGCCCCGCGATAGATCTCGGTCTGGCCCTTTTGCCGGCCGTACCCCTTGACCTCCGAGACTGTCAGACCTTCGACGCCGGCGTTGACGAGCGCTTCGCGCACATCGTCCAGCTTGAAAGGTTTGACGATCGCCATGATGAGTTTCATCAGCTCGCTCCCGCATTCGGCCCATTGGGTGGGCCAACCCCTTTTTTGGTGTTCGATGATCGCCGCGAATGCTCTCAACCCCGTCGCGACTAACGAGCGGGACGCTATGTCGCGCGGACGCAGGCCCCGCCTCCTGGGTCGACATCTTCGTGAAGAAGCCGTGAGGTGCTCATAAAATGAGCGATGATTTTGTGAGATGTGCGTTTTGTAAGCGAAAAGTGAGGGCGGGCGGTGCGGTATTGCCGAGGTAACGTGCACATGCTGCGCTTGACGCGCCTGCTGACCGTCTTAAATCCGTCCCGTTCGATAGCTATGCCGTCGGAAGTTCCCGACTACCGACCTCCAATCGTTTGAGCTTACAAGGACCCCTCATGTTGCGCACTCGCTCTCTATCCGCTGCCGTCCTGGCTGTGCTTATCGTGGTGCCCGGCGTCGCACTGTCCCAGGCGGCTGCGCCCGCCGCCCAGGTGGCGGCTCAAGGCGATTTGATGGATACTCTGCGGTTGTCGGGGAAATTCACCACTTTTGTCGCGGGTGTCGACGCAACAAACCTTGCCGGCTTGCTGAAGAGCAACGCAAATCTGACGGTGTTCGCGCCGATCGACGCGGCATTTTCCGCGATGCCGGCCGCCGACCTCAATGCGTTAAAGGCCGACAAGGTCGCGATGCAGAAGTTCATCCTGCATCACGTCGTCAATGCACCTTTCCTGTCGACGCGCATCAAAGGCGTAAAGGGACCGATCCCCTCCGGCGCTGGCGACATGATCCTGCTGGATGGCAGCGACGAGGCCGGAACCCTGAGAGTCGACGGCGCCACGATCATTCAGGCTGACCTCAAGACGGCCAGCGGTCTGCTGCAGGTTGTCGATCAGGTTCTGATCCAGGGTCAGGGTGCCATAGAGCCGGCGACGGCACCCGCTGTGGTCGCCACAGTAAAACCCTGACGGCGACGCGGAACGAACGGGCGGGCTGAACCGTACTGGTCTGCAGACGAGAGGCGTCGCTGAGGCGTCGATCTGCCAACCGGAGTTCAGACCATGCGAATTGCAGGATTTTTCGCCGCGACTTTGGTCGCGCTCTTGGCCGGGTCAGCGAACGCCCAGCCTCCGTCGGATGATAGTCCGCCCATGCCAGTCACGTCGGTGACGGCCCCCCTGCCGCCACTGGCGTCTGTCGCGACGACAGTCCCGGCCGACGTAACCGCGCCTGCGTCAAGCTCCGTCACGTATGAAGTCGGTAATTCCACCGTGACGAACACAATGGTCACAAATGGCCCGATTGCGGATACGCCGGGGAACCGCGCAAGGTACGGTCAGCCGATGTCGAACGCCGGAATACGCACGGTCGCAAAGGGCAATTAGGATCGCATGATTTCGGCCGTCTGACCGGGTTGAAGCAAACGTCGACGGGCCCTATGGTCCGCCGACTTTTTTGCACCTGCGAACAGTTCCCCGACCATGCCGAATGCACCACTTTCGTTTCAGGGCCTGATCCTGAAACTTCACGACTATTGGAGCCGACAGGGCTGCGCGATATTGCAACCTTATGATGTGGAAATCGGCGCCGGCACTCTGTCGCCGATGACGGCGCTGCGCGCACTTGGGCCCAAGCCGTGGAAGGTCGCCTATGTTCAGCCGTCACGGCGGCCAGCGGATGGGCGCTACGGCGAGAACCCCAACCGGCTTCGTCAACATCACCAGTACCAGGTGATTCTGAAACCCAACCCCGCGAACCTCCAGGAACTCTATCTCGGCTGTCTTGAGGCAATCGGCATCGACCCCAAGGTCCACGACATCCGCTTTGTCGAGGATGACTGGGAGAACCCCACCGTAGGGGCCTGGGGTCTGGGATGGGAGGTCT
>JANORH010000174.1:0-4012 GCA_031415215.1 Alphaproteobacteria bacterium
CCGGCGTCGACCAGACGTTGGGCGTGCCGCGCGTATAGGTCTGCCCCTCCGGCGGCAGCTTCGTGATGGCCGGATTGCCCAGATCCCAGGCCCAGACCAGCTCGCCGGTGACCACGTCAAACGCGCGGACCACGCCGGCGGGTTCGGCGATCTCCTGATTGTCGGCCACCCAGCCGCCAATGATGACGCGGTTGCCGATCACCGTCGGCATCGAGGTCTGGAAATAGAACCCCCTCTTGATCGGCCCGATTCCCGTGGTCAGGCTCACCTTGCCGCCGACGCCGAAACCCGGGCATGGCGCGCCGGTCTCGGCATCCAGCGCCAGCAGTTCGGCGTTGATCATCGAGGTGATGATCCGGCGGCTGCAAAGCGGTGCGGCAGGCGACGGAACGGCGGTCTGCGCCAACTTCGCGACGACAGGCTTCGCCGCCGGAACGGGTTTCGCGACGACTTTCACGACGGGTTTAGCAGCGGCGTCAGCAGCCATGGCTGGCGCCGTCGGTGGGCTGGACAGCGCCACTTTCGGCTGGGTTCCGTCCCAATACGCCACGCCGCGACAGCGGTTCCAGTAGAAGGGCTTCACCTTGGGATCGTGGCGCCAGATTTCCTTGCCGGTATCGGCGTTCAGCGCGATCACCACATTGGTCGGTGTGCAGATGAACACCTTGTCGCCCACCTGCATCGGCGTGTTCTGGTCCTCGGAGCCGCGGTTTTCCGTCTCGCCGGTGCGGAAGGTCCAGGCGACTTTAAGCTCATCGACATTTTCGCGGTTGATCTGGTCGACGGGGGCATAGCGCGACCCGCCGGGGTCGCGGCCATAGTACCGCCAGTCGGATCCTGCCTGGGCCGCCGGCGCGCCATCGCTGATCTGGGCCGGGACGACGGCCTGGCCTTGGGTAAACGTATCCGGAATGGTCAGGCCCAGGACGGCAAAGCACGCCACGGACGCCAGCGCTGTCGCCGCAGCTGCCTGTCCTCGCAGCGGGGTCTTTCGGGTCGCGGGCAGCACCAGCAACAGGAAGACGCCCATCACCGCCGGGGCTATCAGCCGGGGCACCAGCGACCAGTAGACGAGACCGGACTCCCAGATTGCCCAGCCCAGCGTCGCGGCCAGCACAGCGGCATAGACAAACCCCGCCGCGGGATGGCGCCGGATCAACAGGACGCCTGAGGCAATTATGCCGGCACCCGCCAGGAAATAGTACGGCGAGCCGTTCAGGAAAATCAGCCAGCCGCCACCGCCCAACAGCGCCAACCCGACAAGAGCAATCAGCCCACCCCCGACCGTCGCCCAGATCCGGGTCGGCCAGCCTGCCTGTTTGTCGGTCGCCATCCGCGTTGTCCTCGACTCTTTCCATGGACCTTAGCGGGCGGAATCGTCGCCGTCATGGACTTGGGTGCCGTCACTGGACGTTTGCCGCCGCTCGCGCGATGATCGTACGCAGAATTCGAAAAATCGAACCCTTGGGGGAAGTCCATCATGATCAGCAAATCACTCGCGCTGGGATGCGCTATCGGCCTCGTCGCAACGCTGGCCCAGGCTCAGCCCGCCAGCGTCCGGAACGACTATGCCAAGCCGGAAACCTGGGTCTGCTGGCCCGGCAAGGCGGGCGACGCCTGCGCCGTCGACATGACCACCACGGTGATCAGGGCCAATGGCGCGATGTCGGTCGAGACCTTCAAGGCCGACCCCAAGGCTCCCGTGGATTGCTTCTACGTCTATCCGACGGTGTCGAACGACAAGGGCGTGGTCTCGGACATGACCGCCGGGCCAGAGGAAACCAATGTCGTGCGCGCGCAACTGGCGCGACTGGGGTCGAAGTGCCGGATCTATGCACCGCTCTATCGCCAGTTCACGCTGACCGCCCTGCGCGCCGCCAGCGCGGGAACGCCCATAGCCGGGTCCGCTGACCCGGCTATCCGCCAGGTGGGCTACAATGATGTGCTGGATGCCTGGAACCACTATCTGACCCACGAAAACAAGGGTCGCGGCGTCGTGCTGGTCGGACATTCGCAAGGGTCGGGCGTGCTGGCCCGCCTGATCGCCGCCGAGATCGACGGCAAGCCGATCCAGAAGCAATTGATCTCCGCGATCCTGATGGGCACCAGCCTGGGTGTCGACAAGGGTAAGGATACCGGCACCTTCAAGGCGATCCCGACCTGCAAGTCCGCCAACCAGACCGGTTGCGTGATCGCCTACGCCACCTTCCGCGACACCGTGCCGCCGCCCGCCAACACCCGCTTCGGGCGTGTCGCCAACCCGGCCATGGAGGCGGTCTGCACCAACCCGGCGGCGCTGGGCGGCGGCAAGGGTGAGCTCAAGGCCTATCTGTCCAACACCGCCGCCGAGATCGCCAGTTCCGCCGCCGCAACCCCGGCCTGGGTCAAGGGCGCAGCCAATCCGACGACCCCGTTCGTGTCAGTCCCCGGCCTGCTGACCGGCGAATGCGTTTCAAAGAACGGCTTCAACTATCTGGAGGCCCACGTGAACGCCGACGCTGCCGACTTGCGCACCGACACCATTTCCGGTGACGTGGTCGGCGCAGGCGGCCAGATTGCCGCCGACTGGGGCCTGCACCTCATCGACGCCAACATCGCCATGGGCAACCTGGTCGATGTCGTGGCGATGCAGGGCAAGGCCTGGCGGGCGAAGAAATAGCCACTGGCGCGGTGAGCGTCGGCGGCGGCTATCAGGCCGCCGCCTTCAGCCGCTCGATTTCGCGAACAAAATCAAACCGGAGCTGGTTGGCTTCGTCGTCCGGTAGCCAGTTCGCCATCTGTGGAAACACGGTCTGCCACATCCGCGCATCGTGCTCGGGCCAGGGCATCACGTTCGCCCCACGCGCCATGGCCAGCAGATTGTGCAAGCGGGCGCGCACGACTTGGGGATCGGGAACGAAGCGGGTTGTGGTCGCCTGCATCCGGTCCTCGCCCGCCCCGAACAGGCTGAGCTGGCCTTCCGGCTCAAAAGGGGCGGATGGGGCTGTCATCGTGGGCGGGGGCTTCCAGATCGATTGCGAATGGACCGGAGCTTACCTTGCTGATTCGCCAAGCATCAGGGAAGAGTAGGGACGCGCCCCATCCACAGAAGAGTTGTCGCAACCCACCGTGAACGCCCTGGAAATCGACAAACTTGCCCAGGCGGTCTCGGCATTTGGCGTCGCCGCCAAGGCCACGCTGAACAATCCTGCCATCTCCGGCGAGCCCGAAGAACAACTGCGCACGCCGCTTGTCGGTCTGGTCAAGGCATTGGCCGGGCTCACGGGTCTTGCGGGCCATGACACCGAACTGGTCGGTGAGACCCGGCTGGCAGACCTGATGATCCGTCCCGACTTCGCAGTCACCCGCAAGGGTGCGCTGATCGGTTTCATAGAGGTCAAGGCGCCGGACAAGGGTGCCGACCCCACGAAGTTCAAGGGCAAGCACGACAAGGCGCAGTGGGAGAAGCTCAAGGCGCTTCCGAACCTGATCTACACCAACGGCAATGCCTTCAGCCTGTGGCGCGACGGCAAACTGGCCATGCCGCTGGTCACGCTGGACGGCGACGTCGGAACATCCGGAAAGGCGCTCAAGGCCCCGGATGAGCTGGTTGCGCTGTTCACAGCGTTCTACGGCTGGAACCCGCTGCCGCCGCGCAATCCGAAACAGTTGGCCGAGACCACTGCGCGTCTCTGCCGCCTGCTGCGCGACGAGGTTTCCGAGCAACTGGAGCGCAAGGCGCCGGGACTTACCGGACTGGCCGAGGACTGGCGCAAGCTGTTGTTTCCCGCCGCCACCGACGCGGAGTTCGCCGACGGCTACGCTCAGGCGGTGACCTTCGGCCTGCTGATGGCGCGAGCGCGGAATATCCCGCTGGCCGGCGGGATCGAGGAAGCGGCCAAGACGCTACGCAAATCCAACTCCCTGATCGGCTCGGCGCTGCGCCTGCTGACCGAGGAGGTGGACGACGAGCACACCCTTGATACCTCGCTCAAAACCCTGACCGCTGTGCTGGACGTTGTCGATTGGGGCA
>JANORH010000175.1:0-1642 GCA_031415215.1 Alphaproteobacteria bacterium
GAGGCCGCCAACGAGGAACTCCAGGCCTCGAACGAGGAGGTGCAGTCGGCCAACGAAGAGCTGCAGAGCGTCAACGAGGAGCTCGAGACGAGCAAGGAAGAACTGGAGTCGGCCAACGAGGAGCTGTCCACCGTCAACGAGGAGATGAACAACCGCAACGCCGAGCTGGGCCGGCTGAACAGCGATCTGGTCAATCTTCAGACCTCGACCAAACTCGCCGTTGTGCTGATGGGTCGAGACCTGACGATCCGCCGCTTCAGCCCGCAGGCCCAGAAGCAGTTCAACCTGATGGCGACGGATATCGGCCGGCCGATCGGGCATCTCCGTCACGGGCTGGGCTGCCACTCCTCCGCCGATCGGGCCGGCACGACGACGCCCACCGATATGGAACGGATGGCGGCCGAGACGATCGCGTCGGTGCGTGAGCAGGAATGCGACGCGCAGGACAACGCGGGCGGCTGGTATTCCCTCCGGGTGCGCCCGTACATCACGCTGGACAACAAGGTGGACGGCGCGGTGCTGGTGCTGGTGGACATCAGCGAGCGCAAGCGCGCCGAGGAAGCCGCGGCGCACCTGTCGGCGATCGTCACGTCTACCGACGACTCCATTATCAGCCAGAATCTGGGCGGTGTCATCACCAGTTGGAACAAGGGGGCGCAGCGCCTGTTTGGATACACGGCCGAAGAAGCCGTCGGCAAGCCGGTGACGATGCTCATCCCGCCCGAGCACCTCGCTGAGGAGACGGGGACACTGGGGCGCGTCGGGCGGGGCGAGGTGGTCAACCTCATTGAGACCATCCGTATGCGCAAGGACGGCACCCGGCTGGACGTCGCGCTGACGGTTTCGCCGGTGAAGGATGCGAGTGGGCGGATCGTGGGGGCATCGAAGATCGCCCGCGACATCACCGAGCGCAAGCGGACGGAGCGGGCGCTCCGCGAGGGCCAGTCACAACTGAGCGAGAGCGAGGGGCGCTACCGCACGTTGTTGACCTCGATCGACGAGGGCTTCTGCGTCATCGAGAAAACCGAAACCGGGCCGGACCAGCCGATCGACTTTCGATACATCGAGGCCAATCCGGCCTTCGTAAGCCACTCCGGTGTCGGCGGTGTCATAGGGAGAACCATTCGGGAAGTTTTTCCAGTAGAACCGCAGGAATGGTTCGATACCTATGACGCCGTCCTGACGACCGGCGAACCAATACGCTTCCAACGCGGCCTGGTAACCAATGGGCGCGTCCTGGACCTCTATGCATTCCGCCTGGAAGACGCGGCCAATCGCCGGCTCGCCGTCGTCTTCCAGAACGTCACCGAGCGCCGGCGCGCCGAGGCGCACCGCGAAATCCTGGTTCGCGAACTCAATCACCGGGTCAAGAACACCCTGGCGACGGTGAACGCCATCGCGTCCCAGACACTGAGCGGCGCCACTTCGCTCGCCGAGGCCCAGCTGGCCTTCCAGTCAAGACTCCTGGCGCTGGCACGGGCGCACGATCTGTTAATCCAGGACAATTTCTCGGGTACCAATCTCGCCAGCGTGATCGCGGCGACGATCGAGCCCCATGAAGGCGGGGTAAATCGCCTGCGCATGGAAGGGCAAGTGGTGCCGCTGACGGCTGGCACGGCGCTGTCCTTCAGCCTGGCGCTGC